>NZ_JBSGYY010000008.1:0-267273 GCF_053610705.1 Streptomyces sp. NPDC054872
GCTACGGCCCCTCCACGCGCGCGTGGAGGGGCCGTAGCCGTACCGCGCTCTCAGGCGAACCGCTGGTTCGCCGCCCCCGAGCACTTCTGGAGCCGCAGCGGCTCCTTGGCTGCCGCCAGGGTCAGGCAGAGCCCGGTGTCGGCGGCGGGCCGCAGGGTGTCCGCCTCGCGGACGAACTTCTGGTTGGCGCCGCCGTGGCAGTTCCACAGCGTCACGGCGGTGCCTTCCCTTGCCGTGCCCGGGACGTCGAGGCAGCGGTCCTGGGTCAGGCCCGTGTGCAGGGACCGCTGTCCGCCGGGCCCGCCGTCGTACCACCAGGTCTGGTTGCGGTTGCCGGTGCAGTCCCAGCCCTGGACCTTGGTGCCGTTACGGCTCTTCGACGCGTCGACGTCCACGCACGTCCCCGTGCCCGCGTTCTTGAGCGGCTTGTACGCGTCGTCCCAGGCGCCCGGGTAGAGCTTCGGGCTGCCCGTGCTCGCCGGGTCCGCGCAACCGCCCTCGCTGAGGCCGGAGTCGTAGATCTGCGTCAGGCAGGAGGCGAAGGCGGCGTGGCCGCGGGCGTTGGGGTGGAAGGACTGGCGGACCGAATTGGAGTCCGGCGGGAACGGGTGGGAGAGGTCCACGTAGAGACCGCGCGCCCAGGTGTCCTCCATGCAGACCTCATGGCCGTGGAAGAGGCGGGAGTTGTCGAGGTAGGTCGCGCCCGCGGCCTTGACCGCCTTGCGCATGCCGGTCTCGAAGGTGGGGACGGCGTAGTTGCGGCCCCACTCGGTATCGGAGTCGTAGCCGAGACCGCCGCACGCCAGCTTGCCGGGGAACTTGGGGTTGTCGCGGAAGTCGGGGCCGATCGGGCTCGGGTAGCCCATGACGACCAGCTTGTAGTCGTCGCCCGCGTACCCCGCGTCCCTCATGACGGTCTTCAGGTCGCGGACGGACTGTTCGACCTTGGGCACGAGCGCGTCGACCCGCGCCTGCCAGCCCGCCGTGTACTTGCCCGCGCAGGCGCCCTGGCTGAGCAGGAAACGCGTCACGCAGTCGGTCATCACGGGCGCGAACTGGAGGTCGTCGTTGGCCCCGATGACGAGCAGCACCGCCTTGATCTTCGTGTTGCGCGCCTTGACGGCGAGGTTGTCGCTCTGCACCAGCTCGTCGGGGTACTGCTTCTGGCCGCCGATCCTGATGTTGACGGTCTGCGCTCCCGAGCAGGCGACGTTGTACGTCTCGTCCGCGGGGATGCCGGTGCGGTGGATCGCGGCGTCCGGGGAGCGGTGGCACCAGTTGTCGGGGCCGTCGGTGCCGGGTTCGTACGTTCCGACGCCCTCCCCCGAGATCTCGCTGTCGCCGAGGGAGATCAGCCCGGTCCTGCGGTCGGCGAGCGGGCGCTCGGCCGGGTCGCCGTAGAGCTCGGTGGCCTCGGCCGCCCGGATCTTCTCCAGGTCCGGCGGCAGGGGCGTGGCAGCGGGTGCGACGCTCCCGCGGTCCTTGCCGTCCGCCGCCTGGGCAGGCGTGCCCGCCACGGTGCCGAGCACCGCCGCCATCGCCACGGCCGCCGCGAACATACATCGCGGCCTGCCCTGGCGGCCTTGTCTGGTGCGCTTCATTGCGCCTCCCCGGTTTGGTGTTACCCACGGTTTTTACTGGTGAGTAAGAGCCTTGGGAATACCTAGAACAAGACAAGTGCTCAACTTTTCAGCGAGGTTTGACGGAGAGGTAGGTTCGAGGCATGACCAGCGACGCCAGCGCAAGCGCAAGCGGTGAGTACCGGATCGAGCACGACTCCATGGGCGAGGTACGGGTCCCCGAGCACGCCAAGTGGCGGGCGCAGACGCAGCGGGCAGTGGAGAACTTCCCCGTCTCCGGACAGCGCCTCGAGCGCGCGCACATCGCCGCGCTCGCCCGGATCAAGGCGGCGGCCGCGAAGGTCAACGCGGACCTCGGGGTGCTCGACAAGGACGTCGCCGACGCGATCGCGGACGCGGCGGGCGAGGTGGTCGAGGGGCGCTGGGACGAGCACTTCCCCGTGGACGTCTTCCAGACCGGTTCCGGCACGTCGTCCAACATGAACACCAACGAGGTCCTCGCGACGCTGGCCACCGAGCGGCTCGGCCGCAGCGTCCACCCGAACGACCACGTGAACGCGTCCCAGTCCTCGAACGACGTCTTCCCCTCCTCGATCCACATCGCGGCCACCGGCGCCGTGACACAGGACCTGATCCCCGCGCTCGAACACCTGGCGACCGCCCTGGAGCGGAAGTCGGCGGAGTTCGCCGACGTGGTGAAGTCCGGGCGCACGCACCTGATGGACGCCACGCCCGTGACCCTGGGCCAGGAGTTCGGCGGCTACGCGGCCCAGGTGCGCTACGGCGTGGAGCGGCTCGAGGCCTCGCTGCCCCGCCTGGCCGAACTGCCCCTCGGCGGCACCGCGGTGGGCACCGGGATCAACACCCCGCCCGGCTTCTCGGCGGCCGTGATCGACGAGGTGGCACGGGCCACGGGGCTTCCGCTCACCGAGGCCAGGGACCACTTCGAGGCCCAGGGCGCGCGTGACGGCATCGTGGAGACCAGCGGGCAGCTGCGGACGATCGGCGTCGGCCTCACGAAGATCGCCAACGACCTGCGCTGGATGGCTTCGGGCCCGCGGACCGGCCTCGCCGAGATCAACCTGCCCGACCTGCAGCCCGGTTCCTCGATCATGCCGGGAAAGGTGAACCCGGTCATCCCGGAAGCGGTGCTCATGGTCGCCGCTCAAGTCACCGGCAATGACGCGACGGTTGCCGCCGCGGGCGCCGCCGGCAACTTCGAGCTGAACGTGATGCTGCCGGTCATCGCCAAGAACGTCCTGGAGTCCGTGCGGCTCCTCGCCAACGTCTCGCGGCTCCTCGCCGACCGGACGGTGGACGGAATCACCGCGAACGCCGAGCGGGCCAGGGAGTACGCCGAGTCCTCGCCCTCCGTGGTCACCCCGCTGAACAAGTACATCGGATACGAGGAGGCGGCGAAGGTCGCCAAGAAGTCGCTGGCCGAGCGGAAGACCATCCGGGAGGTGGTCCTGGAGGGCGGGTACGTCGAGCGGGGCGAGCTCTCCCTGACGCAGTTGGACGAGGCACTGGACGTCCTGCGGATGACGCATCCATAGGACGCCTCGCAGGGAGCATCCATGGGGCGCATCCATGGGCTGTTTTCCTTTACGCCCGGACACGTTCCGAAGAGCTTGTCCGGGCGCCGACTAATATCTCTGCATGACAGACCTGACCACGCCGCCAACGACGAGCAGCGAGACAGCACGCTGGGCCCCCGGTTCCCACGTCCTGTGGCGGTACAAGGAGAACGCCGGTAACAGCATGCACATCTGCCGGCCCGTCACGGTCGTGCAGGACACGGAAGAGCTGCTCGCCGTCTGGCTGGCCCCCGGCACCGAATGCGTGAAACCCGTCATGGCCGACGGGACTTCCGTCCATCAGGAACCACTCGCCACCCGCTACACCAAGCCTCGCGCCCTGCGCAGGGACCGCTGGTTCGGCACCGGCGTGCTGAAGCTGGCCCGCCCCGCGGAGCCGTGGTCGGTGTGGCTGTTCTGGGACCCGGGATGGCGGTTCAAGAACTGGTACGTGAACCTCGAGGAGCCACGCGCCCGTTGGGCCGGAGGCATCGATTCCGAGGATCACTTTCTGGACATCTCCGTGCGACCGGACCGGACGTGGCAGTGGCACGACGAGGACGAGTTCGCCCAGGCCCGGCGCGCCGGTCTGATGGGGGCGGAAAAGGCACGGGACGTGCGGGCCGCGGGGCATGCCGCCATCGACGTGATCCGCTCGTGGGGGCGGCCCTTTTCGGACAACTGGCCGCACTGGCGCCCCGATCCGGACTGGGCGATTCCGGCCCTTCCGGACGACTGGGATCGCACGCCCGCGCATATGACGTCATGAGACCCTTGATGCGCCCCCATGGTTCAAACGTAGGATCGTCCTCCGCAAGGGCGCACAGCAGCAACTCAGCAGCAACTCCCTGAGCTTGCGCGTTGCCTGACAGGATGTCATCGAAGGGCGGCAGAACGTGAGCGAGGCGAGCGAGTTCGACGGGTACGGCGGGCCATCCGGCGCGCTGCCCGACCGGACGGGCCAGGCCGAGGCCTTCGACGCCATCGGCAGGCACTACGACGAGGCCTTTCCCCACAAGGACGGGCAGGTGGCCGCGGGCCGCAGGCTCGCCGAGGCGCTGCCACCCGGCTCCAGGGTGCTCGACGTGGGCTGCGGCACGGGCGTCCCGACCTCCCGGCAGCTCGCCGACGCCGGGCACCACGTCCTCGGCATCGATCTCTCCTCGGGCATGCTCGACCTCGCCAGGAAGAACGTGCCCGCGCACAACGCCGAGTTCCGGCAGCTCGACGTGGCGGCGCTGCGTGCCGAAGGCCCGGACGGCGTCGGGAAGTTCGACGGGATCGCGGCATTCTTCGCGCTCCTGATGCTGCCGCGCGCCGAAATCCCGTACGCTCTGCGGCTGCTGCACGGTCTGCTGCGCCCCGGCGGCCTGCTCGCGCTGTCCATGGTCGAGGCCGACCTGGACGACGCGGGAATTCCGTTCCTGGGGCACACAATCCGGGTATCCGGTTACCTGCGGGAGGAACTGCGGCAGGTCGTACGTGACGCGGGCTTCGACATCGTCGACGAGGACACGTACTCCTACGCCCCGGCGAGCACCGACGTACCACCCGAGCACCAGCTCTTTATGCACTGCCGACGCGGCTGACCAACGTAGCCACCGGACACCAAGGCGCAGCCCCGGACGGACGGATTCGAAACGCGTGACGGAGCACTCCATCCCCGACGAGGGCCGACAGCCGCGAGCTGCCCGGCCCGCCGCCCCCGCGGATCCCCGCGGGGCGCAGGCGCGTGCCCGGAAGGCGCGGGACACCCCGGGCGCGGCCGCTTTGCCCGCGCAGGCCCAGGTCCGTGCGGGCGACTGCACGGCGAGCCCGAGCGACGAGCACTCCCAGCCGTCCGGCGTCCCCGGACAGCAGCCCGACCCGCACCGGCCGCGCCCCGACCAGGGAAGCGGGCAAGGGAGCGGTCAAGGCAACGGGCACGGCGGCGGGCACAGCGGCGGGCACGGCGGTGGGCACAACGATCCCGACGGCGTCCCCCCGGGCGCCCCTGGCGGTGAGGAGCGGCGTACGGGACAGCCACGACCTGCGGGGTCCGGCCCCGCGGCGATGCGGCGCGACGGCGACCGGCTGCGCTTCGTGGGCGCCGCGACCCGTCGCATCGCCCGCGGCATCGACCTGGACGAGATCGTCATGGGCCTGTGCCGGGCCACGGTGCCGACGTTCTCCGACGCCATACTGGTCTATCTGCGCGACCCGCTGCCGGTCGGCGAGGAGCGGCCCAGCGGCGCGCTCATCCTGCGGCTGCGCCGCACCGACCGGCTGCGCTCCATCGAAGAGGGGGCGGAGGAGCCCGACACCGACGGCGCCGCCCTGCCCTCCCTTCAGGTGCAGAGCGACCTGGTGACGACCGCCGAGCTGTGCGAGGTGCGCCCCGGCGGCACCCTCGCCGAGGTCCTGCGCGGCGTGCGCCCGGTGTTCGCCGACGCCCCCGCGGCCCGCGCGGCCCTGCCCGAACTGCTCGGCGAGGGGCGGACGGTGCCCACGGGGCAGCGGACGATCCTCGCGCCGCTGCGGGGCAGGCGCCGGGTGATCGGCGCCGCGGTGTTCCTGCGCCGCCCCGACCGGCCCGCGTTCGAGAACGACGACCTGCTCGTCGCGGCCCAGCTGGCCACGCACAGCGCGCTCGGCATCGACAAGGCGGTGCTCTACGGCCGCGAGGCGTACATCGCCGACGAGCTGCAGCGCACGATGCTGCCCGAGACCCTGCCGCGTCCGACCGGCGTGCGCCTCGCGTCCCGCTATCTCCCGGCCGCCGAGACGGCCCGGGTCGGCGGCGACTGGTACGACGCGATCCCGCTGCCCGGCAGCCGGGTCGCGCTCGTCGTGGGCGATGTCATGGGGCACTCCATGACATCGGCGGCGATCATGGGCCAGCTGCGGACGACCGCGCAGACCCTGGCCGGGCTCGACCTGCCGCCCCAGGAGGTCCTGCACCACCTGGACGAGCAGGCCCAGCGGCTCGGCTCGGACCGCATGGCGACCTGCCTCTACGCGGTCTACGATCCGGTCGCGCACCGCATCACCATCGCCAACGCCGGTCATCCGCCGCCCGTCCTGCTGCACCTGGGCGGCCGCGCGGAAGTCCTGCGGGTCCCGCCGGGCGCTCCCATCGGCGTGGGCGGCGTCGACTTCGAGGCCGTGGAGCTCGACGCGCCCGCGGGCGCCACACTGCTGCTCTACACGGACGGCCTCGTCGAGTCCCGCCTGCGTGACGTGTGGACGGGCATAGAGCAGCTGCGCGAACGACTCGCCGCCACCGCCCAGTTGACCGGGCCGGACCATCCGCCGCCCCTGGAAGCCCTCTGCGACGACGTGCTCGACATGCTCGGCCCCGGCGACCGGGACGACGACATCGCGCTGCTCGCCGCCCGCTTCGACGGCATCGCGCCGAGCGACGTCGCGTACTGGTTCCTGGAACCGGAGGACGCCACGCCCGCCCGCGCCCGCCGCCTGGCCCGCAGCGCCCTGGAGCGCTGGGGCCTCGAAGAGCTGACGGACTCCCTGGAGCTCCTGGTCAGCGAGGTCGTGACGAACGCCGTGCGGTACGCGTCACGGCCGGTGACCCTGCGCCTGTTGCGTACGGACGTGCTGCGCTGCGAGGTCGGCGACGACGTGCCGCAACTGCCGCGGCTGCGGCAGGCGCGGGCCACGGACGAGGGCGGCCGCGGGCTCTACCTGGTCAACAAGCTGGCCCGGCGGTGGGGCGCGACGCGCCTGAGCACCGGGAAGGTGGTCTGGTTCGAGCTGAACCACAGCTGAGCCGGCAGCGGTGCACACGGCGAAGGCGCCCGGAAGCAAGTGCTTCCGGGCGCCTTCGCGTCGAGCGGCGGGTGGCCGTCAGTCCCTGGCGGGCCGCCCGTTCGGGTTCTCCGGGATCTCGATGGAGTCCGTCGGGTCCGGCTCGTCCGGGTCGTCCGTCGGCTCCTCGGTGGTGGGCTCCTCCGTCGGCTCCTCGGTGGTCGGCTCCTCCGTGGGCTTCTCCGTCGTCGGGTCGTCCGTCGGCGGCTTCGTCGTCGGGTCCTCGGTCTCCGAGGGCTCCTCCGTCGGCTCCTTCGGGGCCTGCGTCGTCGGCTCCGGGGGCGGCGCGATGGCCGCGCCCATGGAGGTGTCCAGGTCGAACTCGCTGGGCGAGCCCATCGCGTCGAAGGTGTACGCCGCCCAGATCTGCGCCGGGAAGCTGCCGCCGTCGACGCGCGGCAGTCCGCCCGCGCCCTTCATGGAGACCTGCTTGCTCTCCTCGGCCGTGCCCGCGGCGCCTTCACCGAAGAGGCCGACGGCGGTGACGAGCTTCGGCGTGTAACCGGCGAACCAGGCCGACTTGTTGTCGTCGGACGTACCGGTCTTGCCCGCCACGTCCTGCACGGGGCTGCGCACCGCGCGGCCCGTTCCGTCGTCGACCACGCCGGTCAGGACCGAGGTGAGCGAGTCGGCGGTGCCCCGATCGACGACCTCCTCACCGATCGCGTCCGGCAGCTCGATCGTGCGGTCCTTGTGCTCGACGGACGCCACGATCTGGGGGGTGACCTTCTTGCCGTGGTTGTCGAGCGTCGCGTAGACGCCCGCCATCTCCAGCGGGCTCGCGCCCATGGTGCCCAGGGTCTGGGCGGGCACGGCGGGCAGATCCTCGACGTCCATGCCGAGCTTGCCCGCGGTCTCCAGGACCTCGTCCATGCCGACGTCCACGCCCATCTGCGCGAAGACGGAGTTGATGGACTTGTTCATCGCCTTCTGGACGGTGACCTGGCCGTAGCTCTTGTCGTCCTCGTTCGGCGGCGCGAAGGCGACGTCGCTGCCCTTGACCGGGCGCTTGCTGGTGCCGTCGTAGATCGTGTTGGCCGTGATCGGCTGGCCCGACTGCGTCTTGGCGCCGCTCTCCAGGGCCGCGGCGAGGATCAGCGGCTTGAAGGTGGAGGCCGGCTGGTAGTCACGCCGGGTGGCGTTGTTCGTGTAGTGCTTGACGTAGTCCTCGCCGCCGTACATGGCGAGGACCTTGCCGGTCTTGGGGTCGACGGACGCGGCACCCGCCTGCACCCGGGCGTCGGCCTTGCGCTTGTCCGGGTCGAGCTGCTTGTTCAGCTCCTTGTCGACGGCCTTCTCCAGAAGCTTCTGCTTCTTCTTGTCGATGTTCAGCGTGATCGTGTAGCCGCCCGCGTCGAACTGCTCCTCGCTGAGGTGACCGGCCTTCATGACCTCGGCCTTGGCCTCCTTCACGAGATAGCCGGCCTGGCCCTCGAGGCCGGGCGCGGCCTTGGGGGACATCGGCTTCTTGAAGGTCAGGCCCTCGCGCTCGCTCGCCGACAGCCAGTTCTCCTCGACCATGTTGTCGAGCACGTAGTTCCAGCGCGCCTCGACCAGCTTCCGGCTGGCGTCCGTGGCGGACGTCCAGTCGTACTGACTCGGGGCCTGCAGGAGGGCGGCGAGGTAGGCGCCCTGCGAGACGCTCAGCTTCTCGGCGTCGATGCCGTAGTACGCCTGGGCGGCGGCCTGGATGCCGTAGGCGCCGCGGCCGTAGTAGCTGGTGTTGATGTACCCGGCGAGGATCTTGTCCTTGCTGCTGTTCTGGTCCACCTTCAGCGAGATGACCAGTTCCCTGAACTTACGGGTCACCGTCTGATCCTGCGTCAAGTAGTAGTTCTTGACGTACTGCTGGGTGATCGTCGAGCCGCCCTGCTTGCCCTTGCCTGTGACGGTGTTGATCAGGCCGCGGGCCGTGCCCTTGAAGTCGACGCCCTTGTCCTTGTAGAAGGACTTGTTCTCGGCGGCCACGAACGTGCGCTGGACCTTCTTGGGCACCTTGGCCAGGTCGACGACCTCGCGGTTCAGCTCGCCGGTCCTGGCGATGACATCGCCGTTCTTGTACTTGTAGACGTTGCTCTGGAGCTTTGCCGCGGCGTTGCCCTCGGGCACGTCGACCATCATGTAGAGGACGACGAAGCCGAGCATGCCGAGCAGGCAGAGCCCGAAGAACGTCCCGAGTATCTTCTTCAGCGTGAAGAAGCGGCGTATGCCCGTGCGCTTGGGTTTGCCGCCGCCGGCGGGGCGTACGCGCGCTGCCCGGCGCGCGCCGCGCTGCCGCGCCTGTCGCTCTTCCGCTCGGCCCATGGCTCTGAGTGCTCCGCTTCCGTCTAGTCCTCATGCGTACGTCGAGTCAGCTCATGAAGCTAACACCGCACCCTGGGACAAACTCATGCCGATCCGGTCTTTTCCGGACGTGACAAAGAGCACCTGCCCTTGAGTACCGACGAACACAAGCCCCAGAAGGTTGCCCGCCTTTCGAACCTGTGAGCTGTCCGTGACAGGTATACATGCCACGTATACACACGGTGTAGAGTGCTCCGCATGTCCATCGGTCACACCCTCCTCGGCCTTCTTGAGTCGGGCCCGCGCCACGGCTACGACCTCAAGCGCACCTTCGACGAGAAGTTCGGGCACGACAAACCCCTGCACTACGGGCAGGTCTACTCGACCATGTCCCGCCTCCTGAAGAACGGCCTCGTCGAGGTCGACGGCATAGAGGCGGGCGGCGGTCCCGAGCGCAAGCGGTACGCGATCACCGAAGCCGGCATCACCGATGTCGAGCGCTGGCTCGCCACCCCCGAGAAGCCCGAGCCCTACCTCCAGTCGACCCTCTACACGAAGGTCGTCCTCGCCCTCCTCACCGAGCGCGACGCCTCGGAGATGCTCGACGCCCAGCGCGCCGAGCACCTGCGCCTGATGCGCATACTCACCGACCGCAAGCGCAAGGGCGACCTCGCCGACCAGCTGATCTGCGATCACGCCCTCTTCCACCTCGAAGCCGATCTGCGCTGGCTCGAACTCGCCGCCGCACGCCTCGGCAAGCTCGCCCAGGAGGTCCGCCCCGCATGACCCCCGCCGGTTCCCTTCTCACCGCCTCCGGGCTCCGCAAGGCGTACGGTCCGACCACCGCGCTCGACGACGCCGAATTCTCCATCCACCCCGGCGAGGTCGTCGCCGTGATGGGCCCCTCCGGGTCCGGCAAGTCCACGCTCCTGCACTGCCTCGCGGGGATCGTCAGGCCCGACTCGGGCTCCATCACGTACAACGGCCGTGAGCTCACCGGCCTGCCGGACGCCACGCTCAGCGCCCTGCGCCGCAGCGAGTTCGGCTTCGTCTTCCAGTTCGGGCAGCTCGTCCCCGAGCTGACGTGCGTGGAGAACGTCGCGCTTCCGCTGCGGCTCAACGGCGCGAAGCGCAGGGACGCCGAAGCGACCGCCCGCACCTGGATGGAGCGCCTGGAGGTCGAGGACGTCGCCGCCAAGCGGCCCGGCGAGGTCTCCGGCGGGCAGGGCCAGCGCGTCGCCGTGGCCCGCGCGCTCGCCACGAGCCCCCGCGTGCTCTTCGCCGACGAACCGACCGGCGCCCTGGACTCCCTCAACGGCGAGCGCGTCATGGAGCTGCTCACCGACGCGGCGCGCTCGACGAACGCCGCCGTGGTCCTGGTCACGCACGAGACGCGGGTCGCCGCCTACTCCGACCGCGAGATCGTCGTACGCGACGGCAGGTCACGGGACATGGAGCGGGCGATATGAGTCTCGACACCCGCGCGAAGGCCACCGGCCCGAGGCCGCCGCTCGCCGACGACACCGCGACTGTGTCCAAGGGGGGACCCCGCGCCTTCGTCCGCGACCTCGCGATGGGCATCCGCTTCGCCGTCGGCGGCGGCCGCGAGGGCTGGACCCGCACCCTCCTGACCGCGGTCGGCGTCGGCCTCGGCGTGGCCCTGCTGCTCGGCGCGGCATCCGTGCCCAACCTGCTCCAGAACCGCGAGGACCGCTCGGTGGCCCGCTCCGCCGAGGGCGAGTTCTCGGGCAAGAAGGTCGAGCGGTCGGACTCCACGGTCCTGCAACGCGACGTTCCCACCGACTTCCGCGACAAGACGGTGAGCGGCCGCGTGCTGCGCGCCGAGGGCTCGCACCCGGCCCTGCCGCCCGGCCTGAAGAAGATCCCGGCGGACGGCGAGATGGTCGTGTCGCCCGCCCTGCGCGAACTCCTCGGAAGCTCCGATGGCGCCCTCCTCAAGGAGCGGTACAGCCAGTACCGCGTCACCGGCACCATCGGCGACGCCGGCCTGACCAACCCCCAGGAGCTCTACTACTACGCCGGTTCCGATGCCCTCACCCCGGCCAAGGGCGGCCACCGCGTGGAAAGCTTCGGCTACAAGGAGCCCGCGGAACCCCTGGACCAGATGCTGGTCGTCCTGGTGGTCCTGATCTGCGTGGTCCTGCTCACCCCGGTGATCATCTTCATCGGCACGGCGGTCCGTTTCGGCGGCGACCGGCGCGACCGGCGTCTCGCCGCGCTGCGTCTCGTCGGCGCCGACGCCCACAGCGTGCGGCGGATCGCGGCGGGCGAGGCCCTGTGCGGCGCGCTGCTCGGCATGGCCTTGGGCGGTCTGTTCTTCCTGGGCGTGCGCGAGGTGATCGGCACGCTCGACGGGTGGAAGATCAGCGCCTTCCCCTCCGACGTGGTGCCGGTGCCCGCCCTCGCCGTGCTGATCCTGCTCGCCGTGCCGGTCACGGCCGTCCTGGTCACGCTGATCTCGCTGCGGGCCGTCTCCATCGAGCCGCTCGGCGTCGTGCGCAGCAGCAAGCCCCGCAAGCGCCGCCTGTGGTGGCGCATCGTGATGCCGCTCCTCGGCCTCGGGATCCTGCTGGCCGCGGGCCAGGTCGGCGGCGACATGGCACCGCCGGTCTTCGCCATCGGCGCGGGCGCGACGCTCACCCTGGTGGGCCTGGCGGCGCTGCTGCCCTGGCTCGTCGAGGCGAGCGTGCGTCGGCTGCGCGGCGGCGGCCCCATCCCCTGGCAACTGGCCACCCGCAGGCTTCAGTTGAGCAGCGGTACAGCGGCACGGGCGGTCAGCGGCATCACCGTCGCCGTGGCGGGCGCGGTCGCCCTGCAGATGCTGTTCGTCGCGATGCACGACGACTTCAACCAGGCGACCGACAACAATCCCGCCCGCGCCAAGCTGGTCGTGACGGCCGACGTCGGCGACGGCGAGCTCGCCGAGCGGATGATCGACACGTTCCGCACGACCAAGGGCGTCGAGAAGGTCATCGGCACGGTGTCCACGTACGTCGTCAAGCCGGGCAAGCTCAAGGCGGACGACATGCGGCCCACCACGGAGCTGACGGTCGCCACCTGCGCGAACCTGCGCGAGCTCGCCCGCATCGGCAGCTGCGAGGACGGCGACACCTTCGTCGTGCACACCGGCACCGCGATGGACAAGTGGGTCGACAAAGCGGCGCGCCCCGGCAAGCCGGTCGACCTGAACGCCATCAGCTGGGACGAGCCCGGCCACCGGCACGTCCCGTGGACGCTGCCCGCCGACTCCCGCACGGTCAAGGCCCGCTCCGACCCGGGCGGCGAGCTGCACAACGGCATCTTCGCCACGCCCGGCGCGATCGACCTGTCCAAGATGGCCGACGCCGCGACGACCGCGATGATCAAGGTCGACCCGGACGTCCCGGACGCCGAGGAGTACATCCGCAACGCCGGGGCGCACGTCGACCCGTTCCTCGACGTGCGGACGCTGCGGGCGATCGAGCGCGACAAGCAGTACGCCACCATCCAGAAGGGCCTGCAGGTCGGCGCGATGGCGACGATGGCGCTGATCGCGGCGTCCATGCTGGTCTCGATGATCGAGCAACTGCGGGAGCGCAAGCGCCTCCTTGCCGCGCTCACTGCGTTCGGCACGCGCCGCGCGTCGATGGCCTGGTCGATCCTGTGGCAGACCGCGATCCCGGTCGCGATCGGCCTGGCGCTCGCCGTGGCGGGGGGCATCGGCCTCGGCTGGGTCATGGTCCGCATGATCCAGCACTCGGTCACCGACTGGTGGCTCTTCGCCCCGCTTACGGTCGCGGGCGCCGCCCTCGTCGCGGTCGTGACGCTGCTCAGCCTGCCGCCGCTGTGGCGCATGATGCGCCCGGACGGCCTGCGCACGGAGTAACTCCCCCGCCAGGGGCGGTGCGTTGCCGGTGCGGGGTCACAACACCCGCACCGGCAACGGCTTCACGGCCCCCCTCATCGCGGCGGCCAGCGCCTCGTACTCCGCCGCGCGCGCGGCGCCCGTACGCATCGCCAGGGCGATCCGCCGGGTCGGTGCCGGATCCGCGAAGTACCCGGTGAGCAGCTGGTTGCTGCGGCTGGTCTCGACGCGGACCGCGGTGCGCGGCAGCAGCGTCACGCCGAGCCCGCCGGCCACCAGCTGTACGAGGGTGGAGAGCCCGGCGGCCGTCGTGGTCACCGGGGCGTCCGCGCGCCCGGCCTCCCGGCAGATGTCCAGGGCCTGGTCGCGCAGGCAGTGGCCCTCGTCGAGCAGCAGCAGGTTCAGCTCGCGCAGGGCTTCGCGCGGGATTCCCTCGCGCCCGCCGAGCCAGTGGTCAAGGGGCGTGACGAGCACGAAGTCCTCGTCGAACAGCGGGAGTTCGGTGACTCCGGGCACGCCGAGCGGCACGGCGAGCAGCAGCAGGTCGAGCCGTCCGGCACCGAGGCCCTCGATCAGTGAGGACGTCTGCTCCTCGTGCACCTGGAGATCGAGGTCCGGGTACTTCTCGTGGACGAGACCGATGAGCGCGGGCAGCAGGTAGGGCGCCACGGTCGGGATCACGCCGAGCCGCAGCGCCCCGGTGAACGGCGCGCGCACCGCGTCCGCCTCCTCCATCAGCGCCCCGACCTCTTCGAGCACGGCCCTGGCCCGCACCGCGAGGCGCTCACCGGCCGACGAGAGCAGCACCTTGCGGGTCGTACGCTCCAACAGGGTGACACCGAGTGTCTCCTCCAGGGCGGAAACGGCGCCGGAGAGCGCGGGCTGACTCATCCCTATTGCTACCGCTGCGTCCCTGAAATGCAGATGCTCGGCCACGGCCGCGAAGGCGCGCAACTGCGCCAGGCTGGGCTGCTTGCCCCTATTTATGGCTCGCACTGATAGCCACCTCCGATCAACAGAACAAAGTGTAGCTATTTCCCTAATCAATGCACTCTGTGCCACGATCGACAGCAGTCCAACCCCCTGGAGCCCCTTACCCGGGTTCCTATGCTGCAAGGAGAGTCCGTGCTCACTGTCGGTGACAAGTTCCCCCAGTTCGATCTGACCGCCTGCGTCTCGCTGGAGAAGGGCGCCGAGTTCAAGCAGATCGACCACAAGACCTACGAGGGCAAGTGGAAGATCGTCTTCGCGTGGCCCAAGGACTTCACCTTCGTGTGCCCGACCGAGATCGCCGCCTTCGGCAAGCTGAACGACGAGTTCGCTGACCGCGACGCCCAGATCCTCGGCTTCTCCGGTGACTCCGAGTTCGTGCACCACGCCTGGCGCAAGGACCACCCGGACCTGACGGACCTGCCCTTCCCGATGCTGGCCGACTCGAAGCACGAGCTCATGCGTGACCTCGGCATCGAGGGCGAGGACGGCTTCGCGCAGCGCGCCGTCTTCATCGTCGACCAGAACAACGAGATCCAGTTCACGATGGTGACCGCCGGTTCCGTGGGCCGTAACCCCAAGGAGGTCCTCCGGGTCCTCGACGCGCTCCAGACCGACGAGCTCTGCCCCTGCAACTGGACCCAGGGCGACGAGACCCTTGACCCGGTCGCGCTGCTCTCGGGCGAGTGAACGGAGCTATCTGACATGGCACTCAACGAACTGAAGTCCGCCGTACCGGACTACGCCAAGGACCTGAAGCTGAACCTCGGCTCGGTCATCGGCAACTCGGACCTGCCCAAGCAGCAGCTCTGGGGCACCGTGCTGGCCTGCGCCATCGCGTCCCGCTCCCCGAAGGTGCTGCGCGAGCTCGAGCCCGAGGCCAACGCCAACCTCTCCCCCGAGGCGTACACCGCCGCCAAGTCGGCCGCGGCCGTCATGGCGATGAACAACGTCTTCTACCGCACGCGCCACCTGCTCTCGGACCCGGAGTACGGGACGATGCGCGCCGGCCTGCGGATGAACGTCATCGGCAACCCGGGCGTGGAGAAGGTCGACTTCGAGCTGTGGTCGCTCGCGGTTTCCGCGATCAACGGCTGTGGCCAGTGCCTCGACTCGCACGAGCAGGTGCTGCGGAAGGCCGGCGTGGACCGCGAGACGATCCAGGAAGCCTTCAAGATCGCCGCCGTGATCCAGGCGGTCGGCGTCACGCTGGACTCGGAGTCCGTGCTCTCCGAGTAAGCGGCCGAGCAACGCGAAAGGGCCCCGCCGGCGGAAGTCGGCGGGGCCCTTTCGCGTACGAGGACCGTACGAGGACCGTGTCACTCGGTGGTGGGCTCCCGCTCCACCGGGGCCACGTCCAGCGCCGTCGCGCCCCTCGGCTGAGGTGCCTGCTTCAGGGCGGCCTCACGGGAGTACGCCCGCAGATAACCGACCACCGTGTTGGTGACGGCGACCAGCGGCACCGCGACGACGGCCCCGCCGATCCCGGCGACGAGACCACCCGCGGCCACCGAGAGCACCACCGCGAGCGGATGCACCCGCACGGCACGGCCGAGGATGAACGGCTGCAGGATGTGCCCCTCGATCTGCTGCACGGCCAGGACCACGACCAGGGTCATCACACCGGTGAAGACGCCCTGGGTCACCAGGCCCACCACCACGGCGAGCGCACCCGAGATGACCGCGCCCACCAGCGGGATGAACGCGAACAGGAAGATGAAGACGGCCAGCGGCACCGCCATCGGCACCCCGAGGAAGTAGATCCCGAGCCCGATGAAGATCGCGTCGATCAGAGCCACTATCACCGTGCCGCGCACATAGGCCGTCAGCGTGCGCCAGGCACGCGGCCCCGCGCCCGCGATGCCGGGCCGCGCGGGCGCCGGGACCAGCTTGAGGACCCATTCCCAGATGCGCTTGCCGTCGTACAGCAGGAACAGCGTCGAGAACATCGCGAGCAGGATGCCCGTCATGGCCTCCACGATGACGGTGACGCCTTCGAGGCCCGCCGACGTCAGCTCCTCCGTGTTCGCCCCGACCGCCTCGCGCAGGCTCTTGGCGATGTCGTTGATCTGGTCCTCGGTGACGTGGAACGGGCTGGTGAGCAGCCAGTTGCGCAGATCGTCGATGCCGTCCTGGACCTGACTGGAGAGCGTGTCCACGTTGTCCATGACCTGCCAGACAACGAACCAGCCGACCAGGCCGATGACGACGAAGCCGAGGACGGCCGTGACGACCGTCGCGAGCCCCCTGGGGAGACCGAGCCGCTTGAGCCGGACCACTGTCGGCTGGAGCATCGCGGTGACGAGCAGCGCCGCGACGAAGGCGAAGACGACGAGCTGCACGGCGCTGATGACCTTCATCAGCACCCAGAGCGTGCCCGCGAGCACGAGGAGACGCCAGCCGGCCTCGGCCGCGACCCGCATCCCCCACGGAACCGCCGCGACGGGGTCGGGCCGGGCCGCCACATCCGGGGCGTACGCGGGCGGGGCGGGCACGACCTGCTCCTCCGCGGCCGCGTCGCCCTCGGCGGCGGCAGCCTCGTCGGCGGAAGACCGTCGCGAGGTCGTGATGCCGTCCTCAGGGCCGGAGTCGGGCTCGTCGCGGCCCATCCGTTCCCCCATCTGCGACAGCCCCGCACCGAGCCGGCCGATCCACCCTGGCACTCGCGACATGATCCGTCCTCTTCCCCCGTCTTGCCCCACCACTCCCCCCTGGAAGTTGTCGGAATGACCGTACACGGCAAAGACCCCCCACCGAAGGACGGTGAGGGGCCTTAGAAGGTTGAGCGATGTGCGGCTCAGTACCAGTTGTTCGCCTGCCAGAAGTCCCAGGCTCCGCACGGGCTTCCGTAGCGGTCGTTCATGTAGCCGAGGCCCCACTTGATCTGCGTGGCGGGGTTCGTCTGCCAGTCGGCACCGGCCGAGGACATCTTGGAACCGGGCAGCGCCTGGACGAGGCCGTAGGCACCCGAAGAGGGGTTGCTGGCCTTGTAGTTCCAGGTGGACTCGTGGTTGACGATGTTGCTGAAGCACTGGAACTGGTCACCGGGGACCATCTGCCGTGCCATCGCCTGGACCTGCGAGACCGAGTACGAGGACTGCGGGGCGAAGTCCGACGCGTCGCGGGCGGAGGAACGGCTGGCCTTGGTCTCGGTGGCCTCCTCGCGCTCCTTCTTGGCCGCGGCCTTCTCCGCCTTCTCGGCGGCCTCGGCCTTCTCCGCGGCCTTCTGCTTCGCGATCGCCGACTCGGCGGCCTTCTTGCGGGCCGCTTCTGCCGCGGACTTCTTCGCGGCCGTGTCCGCAGCCATGGCCTGTGCGTCGGCCTGCTGCGTCAGGGACGCGGTCTGCACCTGGGCCTGCTGGCCCGCGGGGATGTCTGCGAGGAGAGTCGCGTCGCTTGCTGTCGCCTCGAAGTCGTTGTCATTCGAGGCGCCCGGGGTGCTGCCCGAGGCGACACCGACAACAGCGCCGACGGTGGTGACCGCGGTGGCGGATGCCACGGCGAATCCCCGGACCGAAATCCGGCTCACACGGTTTCCTTCCAGCATCGCCCGCTAGGTGACCTCGCGGACGCAATCTTGCCCCTGACGCTGGCCTCCGCTTGGTATCGGTCACGGGAGGCACGGGCCCGGTGGGCAACTCCCGTGACGGGAGTGCCGCGTGGTGCTCGGGCGGCATGCGACGGCCACTATGAAGTTCTGGTTTCTCTGTGTTGCCGTACCGCTGGGGGTACACGTGTGTCGCATGCGGGGCCTGACAGGACCCAGACTCTGCCCCAGCCGGATGCCGCAAGGCAATTCTCCGTGCCGTGTGAAAGCTCACACCTCGTTTGCCCCAGGAGTTTTTCGGAAAAGGGCGGACGCCATGACGCCGCCCGGCTAAGCTCCTTCGCTTCGCCGGGCGGCGCCAACTACCGCGTAACCAGGGTGAACTGGTCAGATCTGGCCGTCCTCCAGCATTTCGGTCACGAGCGCCGCGATCTGCGAACGCTCGGAGCGGGTGAGCGTGACGTGGGCGAAGAGCGGATGGCCCTTCAGCTTCTCCACGACGGCAACTACCCCGTCGTAGCGCCCCACTCGGAGGTTGTCGCGCTGGGCGACGTCATGGGTCAGCACGACCCGGGAGTTCGCCCCGATCCTGGACAGAACGGTCAAAAGGACGTTCCGTTCCAGGGATTGGGCCTCGTCGACGATCACGAACGCGTCATGCAGCGAGCGCCCGCGGATATGGGTGAGCGGGAGCACTTCGAGCATGCCGCGCGCCGTCACCTCCTCGATGACCGCCTTGCCCGCGACCGAGCCCAGCGTGTCGAAGACCGCCTGGGCCCACGGACCCATCTTCTCGGCCTCGGTGCCGGGCAGATAGCCGAGCTCCTGCCCGCCCACCGCGTACAGCGGCCGGAAGACCATCACCTTCTGGTGCTGGCGGCGCTCCAGGACCGCCTCAAGGCCCGCGCAGAGCGCGAGAGCCGACTTGCCGGTGCCCGCCCGGCCGCCCATCGACACGATGCCGATGTCCGGATCGAGCAGCAGATCCAGCGCGATGCGCTGCTCCGCACTCCTCCCCTTGATGCCGAAGGCCTCCCGATCCCCGCGCACGAGACGGACATTGCCCTCGGCCGTGACCCGGCCGAGCGCCTTGCCCTTCTCGGACTGGATGGTGAGACCTGTGTGGACGGGCAGGTCGGCCGCCTCGGGCACGTACAGGGTGTCTTCCTCGAAGAGGAGGTCCACCTGTTCGCCGGAGAGGGTCAGTTCGGACATTCCGGTCCAGCCGGAGTCCGTGATGGCGAGTTCGGCGCGGTACTCCTCCGCGAGGAGGCCGACCGAGGACGCCTTGATCCTCAGGGGCAGATCCTTGGATACGACGGTGACGTCGTATCCCTCTGCCTGGAGGTTGCGCGCTACGGCGAGAATCCGTGAGTCGTTGTCCCCCAACCGGTAGCCGGCCGGAAGCACGCCGGGATCGGAGTGGTTGAGCTCGACGCGCAGCGTGCCGCCCAGGTCGCCGATCGGGATCGGCGCGTCCAGGCGGCCGTGCCGGACCCGGCAGTCGTCCAGGAGGCGCAGGGCCTGCCGGGCGAAGTAGCCGAGCTCGGGATGGTGCCGCTTCGCCTCGAGCTCCGTGACCACGACGACGGGCAGCACGACTTCGTGCTCGTCGAAGCGGTACATGGAGTTCGGGTCGGCGAGCAGAACGCTGGTGTCGAGAACATAGGTGCGCCTGTCGGGCATGCGGCGCTTTGTGCTGGTCACCACGGAAGGACGTACCCCCTCGGATGAGGTCGGGGAGCGACGGGAAGGATGCCGGGAGAAGTCCGGACCGGTCTCGTGCCGCAGTGCGCGGGCCGAGCTCCGGCCCTCCACTTCGCCCGTACTCACCGCACGGTCGTCCTGGTGCAAAGGGCCTCCCGGGCGGACGGCCCCATGCCGCCCGCTGAGATACGACATCCGTGAATCGGATGTCGACCTGGAAGGCTTATTCCCTCGAACATGCGCAGCCATGCCAGGGCATATGACGGCGCGTCCGTGAACTCTGGGTTACTCACGCCTCACCGACGTGAGCACCTCACGTGCCTCGTGGGGCGTCAGCCGCCGTAGCGCCGGTGCCTGGCCGCGTAATCACGCAGTGCGCGAAGGAAATCGACCTTGCGGAACGCCGGCCAGAAGACTTCACAGAAGTAGTACTCGGAGTGGGCCGATTGCCAGAGCATGAAGCCGGACAGGCGCTGCTCGCCACTCGTTCGGATCACCAGGTCGGGGTCCGGCTGGCCGCGGGTGTAGAGGTGCTTGGAGATCAGGTCGACGTCGACGGTCTCGGCGACGTCCTCCAGGCTCGTGCCCTTGTCCGCGTGGTCCAGGATCAGCGAGCGGACCGCGTCGGCGATCTCCTGCCGGCCGCCGTATCCGACGGCCACGTTGACCAGTATTCCCTTGTTGCCGTGGGTGGCCTGCTCGGCCTCCTTCAGGACGGCCTGGGTGCGGGCGGGCAGCAGGTCCATCGTGCCCACGTGGTGCACGCGCCAGCGGCCGTCGGTGGCGAGGCTGCGGACCGTGTCCTCGATGATGCCGAGGAGCGGGATGAGCTCCTGCTCGGGGCGGTCGAAGTTGTCCGTCGACAGCATCCACAGGGTGACGACCTCGACGTCCGTCTCCGCGCACCAGCCGAGGAACTCCTCGATCTTGTACGCGCCCGCCTGATGGCCCTGTTCGGTGGTCCCGCCGGATGCCTTCGCCCAGCGCCTGTTGCCGTCGAGGATGACCCCGATGTGCTTGGGCACCTGATCGTGGTCGAGGCGGCCTTCCACCCGGCGTGCGTAGAGTCCGTACACCAGGTCGCGCAGGTTCACTTCTGTCAGCCCCTCCATGCAGATGGCAGTCCCCGAAGGCGAAAGCCTACCGCTGTGAGGGCGGGCCTCCGCCCTCGGGTGACGCGGGGCCCACCCCCGGAAGTTCCGTGGCTGAAGTAGCTTCATACCCATGAACGACACGTCTCTGTACCAAGCGGCAGCGGACCGTTACAGCTCCATGGAGTACCGGCGCACGGGCCGCAGCGGCCTGAAGCTGCCCGCCGTCTCCCTCGGCCTGTGGCACAACTTCGGCGACGACAAGTCCCTGGAGAGCCAGCGCGCGATCCTGCGCCGCGCCTTCGACCTGGGCGTCACGCACTTCGACCTGGCGAACAACTACGGCCCGCCGGCCGGTTCGGCCGAGCTCAACTTCGGCAAGCTGTTCGCCCAGGATTTCGCCCCGTACCGCGATGAATTGGTCATCTCGACCAAGGCGGGCTACCTCATGCACCCCGGCCCGTACGGCGAGTGGGGTTCGCGCAAGTACCTGCTGTCGTCCCTCGACGCCTCGCTGAAGCGGATGGGCGTCGATTACGTCGACATCTTCTACTCGCACCGCTTCGACCCGGACACGCCGCTCGAAGAGACGATGGGAGCGCTCGCCTCCGCCGTACAGCAGGGCAAGGCGCTGTACGTGGGTGTCTCCTCCTACAACAGCGAGCAGACCGCCGAAGCGGCGCGCCTGCTGCGGGAGATGGGCGTTCCCGCGCTCATCCACCAGCCCTCGTACTCGATGATCAACCGCTGGACCGAGGACGACGGCCTGCTCGACACCCTCGAGAACGCCGGGATGGGCTGCATCTCGTTCGTGCCGCTCGCGCAGGGTCTGCTCACGAACAAGTACCTGAAGGGCATCCCGGAGGGTTCGCGCGCCACGCAGGGCAAGTCGCTCGACCCCGACCTCCTGAGCGACGAGGTCGTGCGACGCCTGGGCGGCCTGAACGACATCGCGGCCCGCCGCGACCAGTCGCTCGCACAACTGGCCCTCAACTGGGTCCTGCGCGACGAGCGGATGACCTCGGCGCTCATCGGCGCCTCCAGCGTGAAGCAGCTGGAGGAGAACGTCGCGGCCCTCGCGGGCCCGAAGCTCACCGACGAGGAGCTCACCGAGATCGACACGTTCGCCGTGTCGACGCCGGGGACGAACATCTGGGCCGGGCGCGGCTAGTCCTGGCGAGGACGCCTCAGCCGGGGTACCCCTGACCCTGCCACTGCGCCGGGTCGGGGGTGCGCCCGCGCTTGAACCAGACGCCGGCGGAACCCTGGCTGAGCAGGATCACGAGCGCGATCGAGCAGCCCACGAGAATGAGGCCGCCCGGGCCCGCGCCTCGGCCGAGGGCGCCGAAGCCGACCAGGATCTGCACGCTGCTGAGCACGATCGACGCGACACGCTTCCCGTGGCCGGGCACCTGGAAGCGGAAAGCCAGCACGCACAGCGGGACCAGAGGGAAGTTGGCCCCGAGGACCGCGCCCGCGACCTCAGCCCCGTAGAGCGCGCCGGCGACGATCGAACCGAGCAGGGACATCCCGGAAAGCACCCAGATGATCACCTGCGCCGCGCGCACACCGCTCGGCATCCCCTGCGGCGGCACGGGGCCGTAGCCCTGCCCGTACGCGGGACCGTAGCCCTGGCCGTAGGCCTGCCCATAACCCGGTCCGTACCCCTGTCCCGGCCCGTAACCGGGATCCTGCGCGGGGCCCGGGTAGGCGGGCATCCCCGCTTGCGGGTTCTCGGGGGGCGGGGGGAACGGGGGGACCTGGTTCGACATGTCCCTGACGATAGCCGGACGGCCCGTGTCGGCGATCATGCGGCCTCGTGCGGACTCATGCGCACCCTCGGCCCCGCGGGCACAAAAAATCGGGCCGGTCCGTGGGGGGGAGACGGACCGGCCCGAGGGGGGGTTTCCACCATAACCCTTCGTGAGGGAAGTCGCGCGCATCGGCGTGCCACAACTACTCTCCGGAATCGCCCGGCGACTCCCCGACCCTGCTCCCACACCGCATTTCGGCCTCAGCGGCATATTCCGGCCCTGCCAGGCGGTAGCCCATTGGAGGGACCCGGCCTGGGGCGCCCGCTTGACGCGGCGGCCGCAGATGCCGCTAGCTTCGGCCGGCATGGCGACGCTTCTTCTGCTCCCGACCGGCCGGACGCTCCCCCTGGAGGTCGCGGACTCCGCCGGTGCACGGCGGCGCGGGCTGCTCGGCCGTGACGGGGTGAGCGGGGCGATGCTGCTGAGCCCGGCGAACAGCGTGCACACGGTGCGTATGCGGTTCGCCGTCGATGTGGCGTACCTGGACCGGGAGCTGCGAGTGCTGTCCGTGCGGACGATGCGGCCCTGGCGGATCGGGCGGCCCCGACTGCGGGCCCGGCACGTCCTGGAGGCGGAGGCCGGGGCGATGGCGGAGTGGGGCGTGCGCCGGGGGGTGCGGGTCGAGGTGCGATCCGGCGAGGCGACAGGCGCCGACGGCGGATGAGGGGCGCGCGGGGCCGCGCAGCCCCCTCCGCCGCGCGGCACCGCACACGTGGCTTTGCTCACGCGAATTCGCCTTGGTCTGAACTTACGTGATTCTCGCCGCCGGATCGAGCCAGTCCGGATAACGATGCGGAATCAACGCCACCTGTTCCGGGTTCACTTGGCTTGTTCGGCTCGCTTGCCACGCTTGGCTAACGATCGGCCCCGGCAGGCAACCATCAGCCCATCAATCCCGTCAGGCGGCTTTGCCGTCCTTCTTGCACTCGCGGTTGGCCACCAGCTGCTGCATGTTCTCGTCGCCCCACACGCCCAGCGGGATCAGCGCCTCGTTCAGGGACGCGCCGAGGGGGGTCAGCGAGTACTCCACCTTCGGCGGCACCTCCCGGTACACCTCGCGATGCACGATGCCGTCGGACTCCAGCTCGCGCAGCTGCTGGATGAGGACCTTCTCGCTGATCCCGGTGATGTGCCGCCGGAGCTCGCCGAAGCGCAGCGTCCTGCCCGCGTACAGCGCCCAGAGGATCATCGGCTTCCATTTGCCGCCGACGACGTCCACGGCGGCGTCGAGTCCACACGCGTACAGCGTCTTGGTCTCCTTGCCGCTCACCGGTTCCCCGCTCCCCGAATTACCCTCCGCGCCGCTCTTCGGCATGGTCCACTCCTCGTGTCCGCAGAGCCACTTCCCCGTTCGACAGTACCGAAGGAGACCCCCGATGAGCGCCCCTTCCACCGTCACGTGGAGTGCCGCCAACGCCCGGCGCGTGGAGCGGCAGTTCCTGCGGACTCCGGCAAGGCCGGGCGAGGCCGGGCCCGCCGAGGTGGTCGACGCGATGCTCGCCGCGCAGGCGCAGGTGATGTCCGCCGCGGAGCTGTCGGTGGGGCTGCGGATGGACGGGGCGACCCGGCAGGACGTACGGGACGCGCTGTGGGGCGATGAGCCGAGTCTGGTCAAGACCTACGGACCGCGCGGCACGATCCACTTCCTGCCGACCGCGGAACTCCCCTTCTGGACGGCCGCGTTGTCCGCGATCCCCTCCGGTCCGAGCCCGTTCAAGGCGGAGGACCGGCTGTCGCCCGCCCGGACGGCGGAGATCGTGAGCGCGATCGGCGAGGCGCTGGACGGGGTCCGGCTGACCATCGACGAGCTGAGCGCGGAGGTCGTGGCACGTACGGGGCCCTGGGCCGGCGACCTCGTGCTGCCCGCCTTCCAGGGGATGTGGCCGCGGTGGCGCTCGGTCATGTATCTCGCGGGCCACCGCGGGGTGCTGTCCTTCGCCCCGAACCGGGGCCGCAAGGTGACGTACACGCGTCCGCCGGTGTCCGATGCCCCGCCGCTGTCCGCCGAGGTGGCGACGGAGCTGCTGGTCCAACGGTTCCTGCTCGCTTACGGGCCTGCGAGGCCGGGCGAGTTCGCCAAGTGGGCGGCCGCGCCGGACGGCTGGGCGAAGGGGATCTTCGCGTCACTGGCATCCGCCGGAAGGATCGAGGCGGTGGACATGGAGGCAGGGATGCCGGAGACGAGGACGCCGGGGACGAAGGGGGCGGCGTCCGCGTGGGTGGTCGCCGGGGACACGGAGTTCCCGGAGGAGCCGGTGCGGGGCGTGCGGCTGCTGCCGTACTTCGACGCGTACGTGATCGCCTCCCACCCGCGGGCGAGGCTCTTCCCGGGCCGCGCCTACGAGCGGGCACTGGCCGGGGGCCAGGCGGGCAACTTCCCGGTGCTGCTGGTCGACGGTGTGGTGACAGGGGTCTGGCACCAACGCCGCTCCGGACGCCGCCTGACGGTCACGGTGGAACCCCTGGACACACTGAGCGCCGCCCAGGAGCGGGAACTCGCGGGGCAGG
Organism: Streptomyces sp. NPDC054872; assembly: GCF_053610705.1. Lineage (NCBI taxonomy): Bacteria > Bacillati > Actinomycetota > Actinomycetes > Kitasatosporales > Streptomycetaceae > Streptomyces > Streptomyces sp. NPDC054872. The sequence continues at coordinate 24,767 of NZ_JBSGYY010000008.1, forward strand.
TGGAGCGGGTGGGGGAAGTGCTGGAGGGAGTCGCGGAGTTGGTGGTGGGCAAGGTGACGGTGGGGGCGCACGCTTAGGCCGGCGGCCACGCGCACTTGAGGCATCCGCAGCCGTCCCTGCCGCTCATCGCTTGCGGGCGTCGAAGAGATGGCGTGTGCTGTGGGCCACGAAGGAGCCCTCCGTCTCGATCCGGTCGTGCAGTTCCCGCAGCCGCGACCAGTACCGTTCCACCGAGAAGTCCGGCACCATCCACACCACCTTGCGCAGGAAGTGGACGACGGCACCGATGTCGTAGAACTCCATCCGCAGCCGTTCCGCCCGCAGGTCGACGATCTCCAGGCCCGCCGCTTCCGCCTCGGCCCGCTCGCCGTCGGGATGGCGGGCGTTCCGTGTGTCCTCGGGCTGCGGGCCGAGGAAGTACTCGACGACCTCGAAGACGCTGGCGGGGCCCACGTGCTGGGCGAAGTACGTGCCCCCGGGGCGCAGCACGCGGGCGATCTCGTCGAAGTGCGGCTTCACCGGGTGCCGGCTGGTGACCAGGTCGAACGCCTCCGCCGCGAACGGCAGCGGCGCGTCCTCGGGCGAGGCCACCACCACCGCTCCCCGCGGATGCAGCAGCGAGGTGGCCTTGGCGACGTTCGGCGCCCACCCCTCCGTGGCGACGACGAGCGGCGGCAAGGAAGGCGCGGCCGCGAGGACCTCGCCGCCGCCGGTCTGGATGTCGAGGGAGGCGTTGGCGTGCCCGAGCCGCTCCCCCATGGCGTGGGCGTACCGCCAGGAGGGCCGCTCCTCCGTGGCCCGCCCCTCGAACCAGGAGAAGTCCCAGCCCTCGGTCGGGGCCGACTCCGCTTCCGCCACAAGTACGTCGAAACCGCTCATGGATCGATCTTCGCATCACACAGAGCTGTCTGCCGTGAGGGCCATCGGCGACACTCGCCCTCTGGCCGTCCGACTGCCCCACTGCCCAACTGTGCTTTATCCAGCCTTAATTAGGACACACATAGGGTCGGATCATGACCACAGAGAACCAGCAGCCGACGGCGGCGGACGCGTCGGACCCGTCGCCCGTCACCTTCATCAACATCTTCGAGATCGCCCCCGAGGACGTCGACGCCTTCGCCGAGAAGTGGGAACAGCGGGCCGCCATCATGAGCGAGAAGCCGGGCTTCATCGACACCCGGCTGCATCGCGCCCAGTCCCCCGACGGCCGCTTCCAGCTCGTGAACGTGGCCCACTGGGAGAGCCAGGAGGCGTGGGAAAAGGCAGGCGCAGACCCGGCTTTCGCGAACCGCGCGAACGCCGCGTGTGAGTCCAAGGAAACCCCGGTAACGGCGAATCCGGGCCTGTACGACGTGGTCGTACGCTTCCCTTGACCCTTCACCCATGTCCCTCGCCCCGCCTGGTGGCCGGAGGGTCGGGCGGTCAGTGGGATTTCTGTGTGGCGGGGTCGTCAGGAGCGATGCCCCGCGGGTTCGGGATCTTGCCGGGGCCCTGGCTCGGCCACTTGCTCGGTGAGGGTTCGCGCGGGCGCGAAAGCGAGTCGTCGAGTCGCTCCCTGCGCCACGTGCCGTCCCGGCAGACGAGCCCCCATCCGGAGCTCATGACGTGCCATTCGCCCGCATCCACGCAGGGCATTTCCTGGTGAGGACGGAAACGCCAGCGCCAGTTCCACTCGTTGCCGCTGTTGTCGCCCTCTTCGCCCTCTCCACCCTCCTCGCCCTCGTCGCATCGGAGCTCCGTCCCGTGGCGGGTGACGCCCGCGGGACGACGTGGCGAGCAAGCAGGGTTACGCCAGCCGTACGTCCGCTCCCAATGCGGGGTCATGACCACGGTGACCGGCGCGGGCGACGGGCTGGCCGACGGCTCCTCCGGGCAGCCGCTGGAGGTGCGGTCCGGAGGCGGTTCGGTGCCTCCCCAGAAACACATCACCACGGCCTCCCCGGAGCTGGGGCCGGCCGCGGAGGGCTCGACGGTTCCGTTTCCGCAGGCGGTGATCACCGCCATCGCGCCGACGCCGGACACGACCCCGAGTGTGCGCATCCGCCCCATGCAGCGAGAGGCTAAGCGCATCGGCGATCCCTCGTGGGGCGGTCCTCAAAGGTCGGCCCAAACATGCCCCTCGCCGTACGAGGACTCGCCCCTGAAGAACCAGTCGGCCAGGTCGCCGACGCGTTCGAGGCAGTCCTCGTAGTACGGGGCGGGCACCGGGCGCGGGAAGTCGGGGTGTGCGGTCCATCCCGGTACGGCGGTCGCGACCTCGTAGAAACCGTCGGCCAGCCATCGGTCGAGCTGGGACGCCGCCTGGAAGTGGGCGCAGACGGCTCGCATGGCTCGTTCCAGACGGGTGAAGGCGGCTCGGTCCCAGGTCAGGTCGGTTCGCAGCCGGAGCAGGAAGCTTCCCTCCTCGGCACGGAACTCCCGCTCCAGGGTTTCGAGCATCTTCCGCAGGTAGTCCATGGGCTGCCCGATGCGGGAGGGCCAGCCGGGATGCAGGCTCGCCACGAGTCCGTCGAAGTCCTCGTTCACATACGCCGCTTCGGCGGGCTTCAAGCGGATCTGCCTGACCTTCGGGTCTGCCCACCACACCTCGAAGGGGGTGACCGTGCCCTCGGGCGGCCAGGCCTCCACCGCCCTCGGCAGGAGCAGGACGTCCACGAAGCCGCCCACCGGCAGGCCGATGTCCGCGGAGCCCGGCCCGGAGCTCCTCCCACTCGCTGTCGCTGATCTCGCTCATGCCGCTGACGCCGCTGGCCTCGCTGATGTTGTTGACCTCACCTGGTGCAGGTTGCAGAAACTCCCGGAGCGCGCCCGGAGGCGTGCCGCCGCCGTCTAGCTCCGCGTACCCGTGTCGCCCGCTTCTGTCCCTCCTCGTGGGAACGTGACCTCGACTCGGCGGTTCTTCTTGCGGCCCTGCTCGGAGGTGTTGTCCGCGATCGGATAGTCCTCGCTGTAGCCGCGTACGGAGTACGTGACCTCGGGGCCCAAGTAGCTCGCCAGCTTGTCGTGCACCGCTTCCGCGCGCTTGCGGGACAGGGTCTTGCCGTGGCTGTAGGAGCCGAGGTTGTCCGTGAAGCCGAACACCCTGACGTTCGTCGCCTTCTGCGCCTTGGCCTCTTCCGCGATCGCCTTGATACGGGCGTTCGCCTCGGGGTTCAGCTTGTTGCTGTCCTTGGGGAAGAGAACTTCCGCCTGCAGCGCGAACTTCACGTCCGTGTTGGTGTCCTCGCGGCGCTCCTCACCGCCGAGGTCCTCGACGACCGACTTGATGTCCAGGACCTTCGCCGGGGCGAGGGTCGCGCCGTCGGCCAGCTTCAGCCCCGGGCTGTTGGAGTCGACCTCGGGGGGTGGGGAGGTGGTGGTGCTGCCCGGGGGTGCGCTGGGGTCTTCGTCATCGGCATGGGCGGAAGTTCCGGTGAGGAAGACCAGCGCCGTGAGGGTGACGGTGACTGTGGCGAGGTTGCGGGTGCGGGTGCGGGTGCCGGGGCGTGATCGTGGGTGGCCCATGGGTTACTCGCCCTCGGAGATCTCGATGGAGGCGGGGGGCATCGACCCGACCTGGAAGTTGACCTTGCCGGTCCCCTCGGGCGGGGCGGGAAACTGAGCGAACCAACTGGCCGTAGCACCTTGCTTTACGCGGCCATCGAACTTTGTGCACAGGCAACGCCCCGAGGTGTCCCGCAGCACGAGGTACTTCTTCTTCCCGTCGTTGTCCACCAGGCTCGCGCCGGACAGAGAGCCACCGTTCGAACGAAGCTCCCGTTCGTCACTTGCCCAGTTGGCCCCGAGCCAGGACTGGCTGCCATTGTTCGTGACCGTTCCGGAAACCGTGACGAAGCCGCCCCCGTCACGCAGGGCCGAATTGACCACGACGCTGATGTCACCGTCTTTGCCCTCAGCCAGAACCTTGTCGGTCTCGGGTGCCTCAGTCTCCTTCTGCCCGTCATCTCCGTCGTCGTTCTTGGCTGACGAAGAGGAAGGCGTGCTCTTCTCAGGCTTGTCCTCGTCTCCACCATCCCCGCCACCGCAACCGGCCACCGTGAGGACCAGCCCAGTAGTGATCGCCACAGCGGTCATTGCCCTGCGGGTCTTCTTGGTGCGCCGAATGCTCATCGGTACGGATTCCTTCTTTAGTCGGCCACTCATCAGTCAGCCAGGTGGACAGAGAAGAGAACGGACGCATCCGGAAGATCGTCCAGCTTGAAGTCCTCCGGATCGATCTCGAAAGGTTCGCCGCCATCGCAGACGAATTCCACGGCCTTCTCGGGGTCCGCCGAAGGAGCAACATCACAGCGAGGCTTGATGATGGCAGTGGCTTCGGCCTGGGCGTGCTGGGACTCCGTGCCCGGGATGATCGAATCCCCCACCGTGTAGTTGGTCTCGATCTCCACCCGGAAACCCGGATAGCCGTTCACCTCGGCCGGGCCGAAGCCGACGACAGACGAGTCGTTGTCCGCAGCCAGCGCATCCGCCGCGCCTTCCGCTCCGTCACCCTCGAAGTTGTCGCCGGCCAGCCAGTCGAGCCAGTCATCGCCCTTACCGATGGACGCCCCCAGGCCGTCGACAAGTTCGTCTCTGGCATCCTGCGCAGCCGCCAGCGCTGCGGCGTCAGCTGCGGATTGAGCGCCGTTCCGCGCGGATGCGGCTTGCGCGAACGCGAAAAACGCGAACGCAACAAAGAGCAGAATCCCCGTCATCCAGATGTAGATGGGAAGAGTCTGCCCTCGGTCACCCTGCAGGCGGGGCGCTATCAGCCACCGCCTACCACGTCGTCGACCGCGTCCCCTATGGCGGAGGAGATCGTTCCGTCCAGCCCCAGCTGGTCGATCAACGTAAAGATCCCCGCAATAAGAATCATCAGCCCCGCATACTCCACAAACCCAGCACCCGCATCCCGCTCCCTTCCCCGAGCCCGGGAAGTCACGGTCGCTGTCCAGTCGATCCAGACTCTGAGTACGCGTTCCTTCAGCACGACGGCCCCTTCTCTCCCACCCGATACACGCGCCGCGAAACGCACCGCTGGCGCAACCGATTCCGACGCCGCTGTCGTCATAGGCAACGTACGCGAGATCTTGTGACCCAACAGCCACTCTCCGCAACCAATACCTTCTGGTGCGCGGAAGTTGGCGAGTTCCCTTCCCCGGTGGCGAGGTCATCACGCGCCCCGGGGGCTTGCGGCGGAGATCCGCGTCGGGTCGCTCGGCGGTTTCATGCGTTTCACGACTTCCCCTTCCGCACGTACCGTGAACTCAGCTTTTGCAAAGGTCGGTTGGGGGGTGCGGTGGCGATGGGGGCCGCCCCTGCCGTGACCGCCCCCTCCCCGTCTACCGAGTGACTGTCCCATAGTTGGTTGCAGCCGCGAAGCGGTTTCGTGGAGTGGCTTGATAGCGGCGGTGGCAGTGGCCGCGGCGCCGTAGTGGTCCGGACCTCTCACGGCTTCCTCACTTCCCCAGGATCGAGCCGAAGTCCGAACCCGAGCCGAGAAACATTCCCGCCGCGATCAGAATCATCGTGGCCGGAAGCATGAAGACCAGCGTCACCATCGTTGCCTTGGGGATCGTCTTCGCCGCCCTGCGGCGGGAGTTCTGGGCGTCCGTGCGGCGCATGTCCGTCGCCAGTTGGATGAGCGTGTCCGCGATCGGTGAGCCCAGTTCCTCGCCCTGCTGCAGTGCCGAGACGAACTGGGAGACCTGTTCGGAGGCGTTCCTGCGGCGCAGTTCGTCGAATGCCTGGCGGCGGCTCACCCCCATGTCCATCTGGCGCAGGGTGATGCGCAGTTCGTCCGCCCAGGGGCCCTCGTACCGCTCCGCCACGCGGTCCAGGGCCTGGCGGAAGCCGAGGCCCGCCGAGACCACCACGGCGAGTACGTCCAGGAAGTCCGGGAGGGTGCGGTCGATGACCTCGCGCCGTTCCCGTATCGCCTGCCAGATCAGCGCGTCCGCCGCCGTCACGCCGAAGGCGAAGGTCAGGAGGCCGAAGAGCGAGGCGCCGTTGGTGAGGAAGACCAGACCCATCACGAAGCCGAAGATGCCGTAGACCGCCCTGCGTGCCGCATAGCGGTCGATCGTCAGGCCTCCCGGGTTGCCCGCCATGTCGATCTTGCGGCGCTTGGCGTCCACCCGTTTCGGGCCCATCAGGCGCAGGACGAGGGGGGCGAAGCGTATGCCCAGACGGTCCACCGCCGAGCCCGCCGTCGATACGCGGGTGGCGCCGACCTCCAGGGCGATCGCCAGGTCCGAGGGGAGCTTCGCCTCCGCGCGGTACATGCGGATGCCCTGACAGACGCCCGCCACCGCGAGGCCCATCACGGCCGCCATCGCCAGTCCGAACATGCCGCCGCCTCCCTACACTTCGATCTTGCCGAGGCGCCTGATCACGAAGAAGCCCACCGCGTACAGGCCCAGCGCGATCAGGATCAGCGTCTGGCCCATCGGTGAGCCTGTCACCCGGGCCAGCGCGCCCTCGTTGGAGGAGTTGATCAGGAGGAGGGAGCCGAGGCCCAGGAGCGGAACCGTGAACGCCGTCGCGTGGACCTCCGAGAGCATCGTGCGGACCTCACGTCGCGTCTCCTTGCGGTCCTCCAGGGTCTGGGTGAGGTTCCGGAGGGAGTTCACCACCGAGCCGCCCGCCTTGTTGGACAGGACCAGGGTGGTGACGAGGACCACCAGTTCGCGGGACGGGAGACGTGCCGCGAGTTCGCCGAGGGTGTCGTCGATCGAGCGGCCCATGGTCAACTGGTCCGCCACCATCGACAGTTCCTCGCCCGCCGGGGACTCGAGCTCCTCCGCCGCCATCGCGAGGGATGTGCGGAGGGCCAAGCCTGCCGCCGTCGCGTTGGCCAGGATACGGGCCACGTCGGGGAGTTGGTTGATGAACGCCTCGATGCGTTTCTGGCGTTGCCAGTTGAGGAACACGACCGCGCTCCAGACCGCGACGATGCCCGCGATCGGGCCGAAGAACGGGGCCAGGGTGGCCGCCGCCATGAGCCAGAGCGCTGCGACGACGGCCACGACGTAGATGAAGAACTCGCCGGCCGTCAGATCGAGTCCCGTCGCCGAGAGGCGCAGGTGGATGGCTCGGCCGAGGCGGGTGCGGCGCAGGCGGCGGTCGACGGTCGAGAAGCGGCGGCCACGGCCGGCGGCGTCGGCCGTGCCGGGGCCGATCGACAGGCGGTCGACCAGCGCCTGGCGCTGGGCACGGCCCGACGCGTACGCGTGGACTCCCGCGACGGCGAGCGTGCCGGTCAGGATCGTCGCGCCGAGGGCCAGGAGGGCAGGGTTGTCCATCAGCCGGCCGTCCTTCTCGTCACGGTCATCGGACGACCGTCCTTCTCGTCGCGGTCATCAGCCGATCGCCTCTCTCGTGTTCAGTGCGTCGATGGCCTGGGCCACGCCGAATCCCGGCGGCACCGGCTCGCCCGCGACGTACAGCCGCTCGGCGACGGAGCGCGGCAGCGGCAGGTGCTCGAAGTAGCCGTGCACGCGGCGGTCCAGGCCGTTGCTGCCCGGCTGGTGCGGCACGAAGCGGGTCACCGGGGCGATGCGGAACTGTTCGCGGCCGTGCGAGACGAGCAGGACGATCTCGGCGACCTTGCGTGAGCCGTCCGCGTGCCTGGCGAGCTGGACGACCACGTCGACCGCCGAGTTGATCTGGTCCTTCAGCGCCTCGAAGGGGATCTGGACCTCGGACATCGAGCCGAGAGTCTGGAGGCGCATCAGGGCGTCCTCCGCCGTGTTGGCGTGGACCGTCGCGAGGGAGCCGTCGTGGCCCGTCGACATGGCCTGCAGCATGTCGAGGGTCTCGCCGCCCCGGACCTCGCCGACGATGATGCGGTCGGGGCGCATGCGGAGGCTGTTGCGGACGAGGTCGCGGATGGTGATCTGGCCCTTGCCCTCCACGTTCGGAGGGCGGGATTCCAGGCGGATGACGTGGTCCTGCTGCAGCTGGAGTTCGGCCGAGTCCTCGATGGTGATGATGCGTTCGTGGGCCGGGAGGAGGCCGGAGAGCGCGTTGAGGAGCGTCGTCTTTCCGGAGCCCGTGCCGCCGCTGACGATGATGTTGAAGCGGGCGCGCACGAAGGCGGAGAGCAGGAGCAGCATGTGCTCGTCGAGCGAGCCGAGGCCGATGAGCTCGTGCAGCGTGTACGCGCGGGGGAAGCGGCGGATGGTGAGGGTCGCGCCGGTGAGGGCGAGGGGCGGGATGATCACATTCACTCGCTCGCCGGTGGGCAGGCGGGCGTCGACCATCGGGTTCGACTCGTCCACGCGGCGGTTGACCGTGGAGACGATGCGTTCGATGGTCTGCATGAGCTGGTCGTTCGACGCGAAGCGGAGGGGGAGCTGCTCGACGCGTCCGGCGCGCTCGACGAAGATCGAGTCGGGGCCGTTGACCATGATCTCCGTGATGGAGGCGTCGGCGAGGAGCGGTTCGAGTACGCCGAGTCCCAGGGCCTCGTCCACGACGCGGCGGATGAGCTGGGAGCGCTCCGAGGTCGACAGGACGGGGCCCTCGCGGCTGATGATGTGTCCCATGACGCGTTCCAGGCGCGCGCGGCGGTCCACCGCTGTCAGGGACGACATCTCGGCGAGGTCGATCTCTTCGAGGAGCTTGGAGCGGTAGACGGCGACGAGGCTGTCGTCGCGGCTCGGGCCGCTGCCCTTGCCGTGGTCGTGCGGGGTCGCCACGCGGTCGCGGAGGCTCATCTCGGCTCTCTCAGCTCCCCTCTTCGTCTTCGTCGTTGGGCATCGTGGCCGACTTCGTGACGGACCATCCCGCGTCCACGAAGGGCAGGAGCGTGGGGACCTGGACGGTGACGTCCGCCGTGGTCGTCGCGCCGCCGCCGCTGATGGCGACCTGGGCGTCGAGGCTGCCGTCCATCGCCGCCATCCCCGCGGCTTCGCCGCCCTCGCCCTGGGAGGCGACGCGGGCCGCCGCGCGGGCGCCCGAGCCCGCCTGGTTGACGGCGTATCCGACGAGGCCCAGCTGGATGGTGGCGAGGCCTATGAGGAGCAGGATGGGCAGGAATCCGGCGAATTCGAGCATGGAGACGCCTCGGTCGCCGAAGGAGCGGTTCCGCCTGTTCCGCCTTCTCCGCTTCCGGGGATGCTCCGGTCCGGCCGGGAGCGGAGGCCCGGCAGGGAGCTGATCCGGACCGGCCGGGAGCAGATGCGGACCGGCCGAGAGCTGCTCCGGACCGGCCCGGAGCAGAAACGGCCCGGCGGGGAGCTGATCCGTTCCGGCCGGGAGCAGAAGCGGCCCGGCCGGAAGCAGATACGGACCGGCCGAGAGCAAAAGCGGCCCGGCCGGAAGCAAAAACGGCCCGGCTGAGAGCTGATCCGGACCGGCCGGAAGCTGCTCCGGACCGATCGCGAGACGACGCGCCCCGTCCGGTAGGCGCCGCACCCCGTCCGGGAGACGCCGAACCCCATCCGGAAGACGCCGAACCCCATCCGGCCTTCGCGGGCGAACTCGGCGGAACCGGTGATCAGCGCCGCGCCCGAGCCGACGGCAGCCCCTCACCCGTCCTCACCCTCCTTCGCCGCCCCCGCCTCCCCGCTCACGCTCCACCCCGCGTCGATCCCGGGGAAGAACAGCGGGACGTCCGCGTCCACGTGGGCCTTCCACACCGCTCCCTCGTCCGTGCAGGCCACCTCCGCGCCCTGCCACGCCGACGGCAGATGCTCCTTCGCCGCGGCCTCGCACGCCGCCGCGCCGCCCTCTCCCACCGCGTACGCGGCCGTGGCGGCCCGCGCCGCCTCGTCCGCGGCGTTTCCGGCCAGGGAGAACGTGTAGCCGTACAGCGCGCACTGCCACAGGAGGCCCATCACGGCGAGCAGCAGGGGGAACATCCCGGCGAACTCCAGGGTGACCGCGCCACGGTCGCCGGTGACGCGCTTGCGCAGGGTGAGCCGCTTCGTGCCGCCGGACGCCGCCTCCGGGTCCACCAGGCCGAGCTCGCCCGCCAGCGCCCACAGCGCCTGCTTGACGGTGGACTTGCTGTCCAGGTCCTGCATGCGGCCGGCGTCGACCGCGCCCTGCAGTTCCTTGAAGTTCGCGGGGACGGTGGTGCGGGCCACTCGCGTCCCCGTCACCCGTTCCACCAGGGAGGGCTGGATCTCCGCGCCCTTGCCGTGGCGGTTGACGACCGTGAGCGTCTCCTCCGCCTTGCGGATCTGGAGGCGGTCCCACAGGCGCACCATGCGCTTGGCGGCCCGTACGGAGACGACGTCCGGGGTGACCAACAGGATGGCCTGGTCGGCGAGTTCGATGGCCGTGGCGCTCGCCCCGGTGACGTACGTGCCGCAGTCGACGAGGACGACGTCGTAGCGGCTGCGCAGGGCGCCGAGTGTCTGACGGGCCACCCGGTCGGTGATCTCCTCGCCGCGCTCGCCCTCGCCGGGGGCAAGGAGGAGGCCGATGCCGGTCTCGTGCGTGTAGACGGCGTCCTGGAGGACGCGGGGCGTGATGTCGGTGATCGACGCGAGGTCGGCGATGGAGCGGCGGAACTGGACGTCCAGGTAGGAGGAGACGTCACCTGCCTGGAGGTCCAGGTCGAGGAGCGCGACCGTACGGCCCGAGGCCCGTGCCGCGAGGGCGAGCTGGACGGCGGCCAAGGTGGTGCCGACGCCTCCCTTGGCGCCGCTCACCGCGACGACGTGGCCGCCCCCGGGGGTCTCCCCCGACCCGGCGTAGAGCTCTATGCCCGCGCTGCCCAGGTGCCTGCGCATCCCCGCCGACCAGGCGGCCGCCGCGTGCACGCGCTCGGCGAGGGCGTCGTACGCGAGGGGGAAGCCGACGATGCCGCGGGCTCCGGAGTCCATCGCGGCGGTCAGCAGTGCCGGGCTCGTGTCGGCGGTGATCAGCACGACGCCGACCGCGGGGAAGCGGAGCACGAGGTCGCGGATCAGGTCCAGGGCGGGGACGGGGCCGATGCGCTCGTGGACGATGACGACTTCGGGGAGTTCGTCGATGGACTCCGCCGCGAGCCTCGCCAGGTGGTCGAGCAGGGCGGTGGAGTCCGCGACGGGCAGGGCGGGTTCGGCGTCCGGCAGCTGTCCCGTCAGCGTCGAGAGCGCGCGGGCGGCCTCCATGTCCCCCACGGCGGGGAGGATCCGGGTCGTCATGCGTCACCCCACCGGGTACTCGGGTGCGTGGGCGTGCGGGCTCCGCATCGCAGCGGCGGTACATCCGTGCGTCGCCTCATCCGCGGGGCCCCCTACTTGTCCTCGTCGAGTGTGTACGTCCGGTCGCCCCGCGGGATCGCCGCCTCCTCGCCCTGGCCCACCAGGGCCAGGCGGACATGCGTGGCGAACGACTCCGCGTACGCGACGCGCTGCGCGTCCGCGGTGTCGAGGGCGAACGTGATCGGCACTGCTTCCGTCGCCGTGCGGCGGCTGCTGCGGTCGTCCTGGTCGGGGTCGAGGGCCGTCAGTTTGCCCACGTCGATCACCTTCGCGGACTCCACGATGACCTTCGACTGGTCCTTGGCGTTGTCGGTCTCGCCCTTGAACGTGGCGTAGATGTTGACCGTCGAACCGGGCGTGATCTTGCCCGCGACGCCCGTCGCCGCGTCGATCATGATGGCGATCTCCTGCTGGCCCGGCTCCAGTTCGGGGCGGTTCACGATCATGTCCGTCTGGAGCAGCGAGCCCTTGCGCAGCTCGGTCACCGCGATCTTGCCGCGGACCTGGCGGAGATCGGTGACGGCGTTGTCCGAGAGCCACCTCTCCGGCATCTCGACCTTCTCGAACTGGTCGGCGCTCAGCTCCTTGTAGGGGGCGATGTCCCCCTTGAGCTTGTACGCGGCCACTTCCGGCCCCACCTTCGAGTTCACGTCCCGGATCACGGAGAGGACGCCCACGAACGCGCCGAACGCGGCCAGGACCGAGAGGACCAGCAGGATGACGCCGCGGCGCTGGCGTGAGTTCATGGACCGGACTACCTCGATCGGGTGCGGGCGGCTACGGACAGTGATCGTTGTGGCGCGCGTTCAGTTCGGGGTCGTACCCAGTGGAGCCTGGCCTTACGTCCTGCCTCGCGGAAGCGCGCGTACGGCACGAGCGGAAGCAGGGGCGGGAGCGGGGGCGGGGGCGGTAGCGGGGGCAGCGGCGGAGGCGGGCGCCGCGCGTTCCGGTGGTGGCAGCAGCGGCGCGGCACAGAACCCGCAGCGGTCGCCGATGAGTTCGAGCCCGCACCAGTGGCAGCCGTCCCGCCGGACGGACGACACCAGTTGGTAGAGCACCGAGATGTCGGGGATCGCCGCGGCGAATTCGACGAGCTTGCCCGTGGCCCACCAGCGCGCGGAGTCCCCCGGCAGCCGGGCCTCCTCGACGCCCTGGGTCCGCCAGGCCGGAGCGAGTGTCTCGGTGACCCAGTCGCTTCCCAGCTGCCCGGCGGCGTAGAGCAGCTTCGTGCCGAAGCCGGGGCCCGGCAGCGTCGCGTCCCCCGTGACCTTGATCAGCTCGGGCCGGGGCGTGGCGAGCACGGCGAACTGGGCTCCGGGCATCCATGACTTGGCGTGGGACTGGAGCGTGACCGGGACCCGGTCCAGCTTCGCCACCGAGCCGAGCAGCGCGCCCGCGTAGATGTAGTGGGAGAGGAGCCGGGCCGCCGAGGCGAGGACGCCGGGGCTGAAGTCGCAGATCGACAGCTGGCGGAGCTGGAGCGCGAGGACCGCGAGGCCGAGCGGCGGCAGGTCGGGGCGCAGGATGGCGATGCGGTCGCTCTCCAGGACGGAGCGGATCGCGTGCATGCGCTGGACGAGGGCGGGTGGCGCCGAAGCGGGGCAGAGGACGATCACATAGCCGTGGTGCTCGATGAGCGTGTGCATCTCGGTGAGCGCCTGGTCCAGGGAGTACGTCCGCGGTGACTGGACGGCGCTCTGCAGGACGGCCGCGGACGGGGTGTGCCGGTCGGGCGACGGCAGCACCAGGTCAGGGCCGGTGACGGCTATGGCGGTCGGCATGCGTACACCCCCCGGTCTTCGTGCACTTCTGCCTCAGCACCTTATCCAGGTCATCGCCACCTCAACACCCAACTTCCCACTGTTCACGTAGAGGTTGGCCGGACTCGCGGGGTCCGGGTGGTGTCAGAGGTCTTGACAACGCAATTGGTCTGGACCAGCTTGTACGACCAGGCAGAGCGCCGGGCAACCCCCTCGTACGGCCCGGCGCAAGCCCTCCGAGCACCCCAACTCCCCCCACCGGAGGCAGCAGTGGACCACGCACGCGGCAGGACACGCAGGAAGGCAGGGTCCGTCATCGGTCTGACAACGGCACTGGCCCTCGCGCTCACCGGCCTGCTCACCGGCGGCGCCGACGACGCCGAGGCGGACGCCCGCGCGGTACCGGAGCACGCGGTGACCGGCTACTGGCAGAACTTCGACAACGGCGCCACCGTCCAGAAGCTGAGCGACGTACAGGACGAGTACGACATCATCGCGGTGTCGTTCGCGGACGCGACCGGTACGCCGGGCGAGCTGGCCTTCAACCTGGACTCGGCCGGGCTCGGCGGGTACACCGTCGAGCAGTTCAAGGCCGACCTCAAGGCCAAGCAGGCGGCCGGGAAGTCCGTGATCCTCTCGGTCGGCGGCGAGAAGGGCGCGGTGACCGTCAACGACTCCGCCTCGGCGACCGCCTTCGCGGACTCGGCGTACAAGCTCATGCAGGAGTACGGCTTCGACGGCGTCGACATCGACCTGGAGAACGGGCTCAACTCGACCTATATGTCGCAGGCGTTGAAGTCCCTTGCCGGGAAAGCCGGTTCGGGGTTCGTCCTGACCATGGCGCCGCAGACGATCGACATGCAGTCCACGTCGAACGAGTACTTCAAGACGGCGCTCGCCGTGAAGGACATCCTCACGGTCGTCAACATGCAGTACTACAACAGCGGTTCGATGCTGGGCTGTGACGGCAAGGTCTACAGCCAGGGCTCGGTCGACTTCCTCACCGCGCTCGCCTGCATCCAGCTGGAGGGCGGCCTCGCCCCGTCGCAGGTCGGCATAGGCGTCCCGGCCTCGGCGAAGGCGGCCGGCGGCGGTTACGTCTCGCCGTCCGTCGTCAACCAGGCCCTGGACTGCCTGGCGAAGGGCACGAGCTGCGGTTCCTTCAAGCCGTCCAAGACGTACCCCGGCATCCGGGGCGCGATGGCCTGGTCGACGAACTGGGATGCCGCCGACGGCAGTTCCTGGTCCAAGGCGGTCGGGCCGCACGTCCACGGCCTGCCGTAACCCGGCGGCCACCCCTCACACCTGCAGCGCCGCCGCTCCCCCGGCGGCGCTGCGGCCTGTACCCACGGTCAGAAGAAGCTGCCCCAGTCCTGGTCCGTGATCTGCTTGACGCACAGGACCAGGAACAGCAGGCCCGCGATCGCCAGCATGCCGTTGCTGAGCCAGCCGTTGCGCCACTCGGCGGGCGTACGCGACGAGTTGAGCAGCCAGACCAGGGTGAGCGCGAGGAACGGCATGAAGGCCGCGCCGAGCACGCCGTAGATGATGATGAGGCGGAACGGCTGGCCCTGGAAGAGCAGGATCATCGGCGGGAAGGTCAGCCACAGCAGGTAGGCGCGGAACGGCACCGACTTCTCGCGGGCTCCGGACGCCACCTCCTCGCCCGACAGGGCCTTCCCGTCGACGCCCGTCCGCTGCTTGCGGTAGCGCTCCACGAAGTCGGCGAACATCAGGCTCACGCCGTGCCAGACGCCGATCAGCGAGGTGAAGGACGTGGCGAAGAAGCCGATCAGGAAGAGCTTGGCGGTGGCGTCGCCGTACTCCTTCTCCAGGATGCCGGAGAGCTGTACCAGGCCCTGGTCGCCGCTGGCGATGGCCACGTTCGCGGAGTGCAGCAGCTCGGCGCCGACGAAGAGCATGGCGACGACGAAGATGCCGGTGGTGATGTACGCGACGCGGTTGTCGAGCCGCATCACCTTCATCCAGCCGGTGTTCGTCCAGCCCTTGGCGTTGACCCAGTAGCCGTACGCGGCAAGGGTGATCGTGCCGCCGACGCCGCCGATCAGTCCGAGCGTGTTGAGGATGGAGTCCTTCTCGTCGGGCAGCACCGGAAGGAGGCCCGCGAAGGCGTCGCCGAGGTGCGGGGTGACGCGGATGGCGAGGTAGACGGTGACGACGAACATGATGCCGACGAGCACCGTCATGACCTTCTCGAAGACGGCGTACTTGTTGAACCAGACGAAGACCAGGCCGACGAGGCCGGTGAGGATTCCCCACCACTTGAGCTCCATGACGTCCGGGAAGAGCGCCTGGAGCGGCAGTCCCGACGACGACATGGCCGCGGCCCCGTAGACGTACCCCCAGATGACGACGTAGACGACGAAGAACCACGTCGTCCAGCGCCCGAGGCTCGCCCAGCCGTCGAAGAGGGTGCGTCCGGTCGCCAGGTGCCAGCGTCCGGCCGCCTCGGCGAGCGAGATCTTCACCACGCAGCCGAGCACGGCGGCCCAGAGCAGGGTGTAGCCGAAGTTGCTGCCCGCGATGAGCGTGGCGACGAGGTCGCCCGCGCCGACGCCGGTCGCGGCGACGACGATGCCGGGTCCGATGTATTTCCAGCTGGACTTGCGGGGCCGGGGAGCCGCATCTCCCGTGGCAGTGCCACTGCCTGTCGTGTCAGCCATGCCGATCAAGAAACCGCATGGCGGCTCGTGACACAAGGGGTTGGCCGAAGAGAGCGTTGACCGGAGCATGCCATGCGCCCACGATGGGCGCGCGCAACCCGCACCGCACGCGTCGCACTGAACCACCCCCCCACCCCTCAGGAGACTTCATGCGACTTCGCATACGCGGCAGAAGATCCGCTTCCCTCGCGGTACTTCTCGCCCTCGCCGTGGCGGCGCCGCTCACCGCCAACGCCTCACCGGACACCGCCGCCCCCGCCGCTCGCGGCTCGGCGGCCACCGACAACGAAACGCGCCAGTACGAGATCCCCCTCGGCGACGATCCCGCCGCCCGCACCGCGCTCGCCCGCACCGGCGTCGCCATCGACGAGGTCGACGCCCGCGCGGTGGTCGTCTCGGCCGACGGCCGCGAGGCGGCCGGGCTCCGGGACGCGGGCTACGAGCTCAAGGCCTTGGCCGGACCCCCGAAGCGTACGAACGGCGAGCCCGTGGAAGCCAAGGACTTCCCGCCCGCCGACGCGAGGTACCACAACTACGCGGAGATGAACGCGGAGATCAACCAGCGCATCGCGGCCCATCCGACCCTGATGAGCAAGAGGGTCATCGGCAAGTCCTACTCAGGCCGGGACATCGTCGCGATCAAGATCAGCGACAACGTGGGCACCGACGAGGCCGAGCCCGAGGTCCTCTTCACCCACCACCAGCACGCCCGCGAACACCTGACCGTCGAGATGGCGCTGTACCTCCTTCGCGAACTCGGCGACGACTACGGCACGGACGCGCGCATCAAGAAGATGGTCGACGAGCGCGAGATCTGGATCGTGCCGGACCTGAACCCGGACGGCGGCGAGTACGACATCGCGTCCGGCTCCTACCGCAGCTGGCGCAAGAACCGCCAGCCCAACGCCGGCTCGTCGAACGTCGGCACCGACATGAACCGCAACTGGGCCTACCGGTGGGGCTGCTGCGGCGGTTCGTCCGGCTCCACGGGATCCGAGACCTACCGCGGCCCGAGCGCCGAGTCGGCACCCGAGGTGAAGGTCGTCTCCAACTTCGTGCGCAGCCGCATCGTCGGCGGCAAGCAGCAGATCAAGGCCTCCGTCGACTTCCACACGTACAGCGAGCTGGTCCTGTGGCCGTACGGCTACACGTACAGCGACACGGGCCCCGGCCTCACCCAGGACGACCGCGACGCGCACGCCGCCATCGGCCGGAAGATGGCCGCGAGCAACGGCTACACGCCGCAGCAGTCCAGCGACCTCTACATCACGGACGGGTCGATCAACGACTGGCTCTGGGGCAACCAGAAGATCTTCAGCTACACCTTCGAGATGTACCCGTCGTCCGCGGGCGGCGGCGGCTTCTATCCGCCCGACGAGGTGATCGAGCGGGAGACCAACCGCAACAGGGACGCGGTCCTGCAACTCCTGGAGAACTCGGACTGCATGTACCGCTCCATCGGCAAGGAGCAGCAGTACTGCACGAGTTGACGGACCCGGCACGGCACCGCGGCCCCGGACCCGTGCGGTGGGTCCGGGGCCGCGGTGTGCCGTCGGCGGCCTAGTAGAAGGAGCCGTCGGCGACGCCGGCCCGCAGGCCGTCGTACATGATCTTCGCCTCACCGAGGCAGAGGTTCTGGGCCGTGCTCCCCTCGGGGTGGGTCTCCAGGCAGGAGGCCCGCATCTGGTGCCAGAAGTGCTCGTCGATCCATGCCTTGGTCTCCGCCGTGGCGCTGAGCTTGAGCGCGCCGTGGTTGCCGTAGTTGCGGTAACCGAAGTCGTGCTGGGCGCAGGCCTCGAAGAAGATTCCGTCCGGCCACCACGTGCAGCCGTCGTTGCTCCAGTCGTACGGAGCGTTGTGCGGGTGGTTGACGAAGTCGATCCGGTTGAGGTTCATGATGCGGTCGGCCTCGCCGCGGATGTCGTCCGCAGCGGCAACGGGAGCCGCTCCGGCGGTCAGTGCGAGGCAGGTGGTCGCCGCGAGGAGGGTTTTGCGCAGGGCGGTGCGTACACGCATGAGTGAGTCCTTCGTGGGTCGGGCCGGGCGTCTTGCCGCCCGGAGGTGACGGCAACGGCCGCCGGTCACCCCGCCGGAGCCGATCACTCCAAAGGAGGGGATGAGCGCGGATGGATCACGCCCGGCGGCAGCTCTGCGTAATTTTCTGAGCACGCAGCGTTGCCGTTTCTCAGCGTGGGGCACGGGACGCGGGCGGCCAAGGAGGTGCCTGTCGCCTTGTCCGACGGGAAACGGGAAACACCATCTGACCTGCCGCTTCTTCGGCCGGCGGAGAGCTTCGGCGACTGCTTGCGGCGGCTGCGCGCCGACCGCGGCATGTCCCTCGCGGATCTTTCGCGGGTCGCGCATTACAGCCGGGGCTATCTCAGCAAGGTCGAGAACGGTCAGAAGCCGCCGACGCCCGAGGTGGCCCGCGGCTGCGACGAGGCGCTGGACGCGGGCGGCGAGCTGATCGCCCTCGCGCCTCCCCCGGTGGGCGGCCCCGGGCGGGGGCCTTGCCCCTATCCGGGCCTCGCCGCCTTCGAACCGCGGGACGCCGCGTGGTTCTTCGGCCGCGAGCGGGCCACCGCGGCCCTTTCCGCGCGTCTCGCCGAGCGGTTGCGGCGGCCGGGCCCGGTGATGGTCGTGGGGCCTTCGGGTGCGGGCAAATCCTCGTTGCTGCGGGCCGGGCTCGTCCCCGCGGTGGCCCGCGGTGTGCTGCCGGCGGCCGGATCCCGGTCGTGGCCGGTGGTGTGCTTCTCCCCGGGGGCCCACCCGCTGGACAGCCTCGCAGCGGCTCTCGCCGATGTACCGGGGCTCGTTATCTCCGCGGGGCCGGCGTCCCCGTCGTACGCCGACGCGGTACGGGCCGCTGTCGCGGGTGCCGGCGGGAGGGGTGCCCCGGGCGGACTCGTGCTGGTGGCCGACCAGTTCGAGGAGGTCTTCACCCTGTGCACGGCCGAGGACGAGCGCCGCCGCTTCATCGAGGTCCTGTGCGCGTTGACCGCCCCGGTCACACGTCCCACCCCCGTCACGCCAGCGCCGGCCGAGCCCGCGGCCCCCACCACACCGCCCACGCCCGCCGCGCCTGCGAAGCCCGCCACAGCGCCCACGCCCGCCATGCCCGCCGCGCCTGCTGCACCCACAGCTCCCGTCGTGCCTGCCACGCCTGCCGAGCCAGCCACGCACATCGCGCCTGCGAAGCCCGCCGGGCACATCACCTCCGCCGCACCCGTCGCGCCCGCTGCACCCGAGGCTCCCGTAGCGCCTGCCTCGTCTGCAGAGTCAGCCACGCCCGTCGCGCCTGCGAAGCCCGCCACAGCGCCCACGCCCGCCATGCCCGCCGCGCCTGCTGCACCCACAGCTCCCGTCGTGCCTGCCACGCCTGCCGAGCCAGCCACGCACATCGCGCCTGCAGCGCCTGCCGAGCCAGCCACGCCCGCCGCGCCTGCGGAGCCCGCCAGGCACATCACCTCCGCCGCGCCCGTCGCACCTGCTGCACCCGAGGCTCCCGTAGCGCCTGCCACGCCTGCCGAGCCAGCCACGCCCGTCGCGCCTGCAGAGCCCGCCAGGCACGTCACGCCCGCCGCGCCTGCAGAGCCCGCCGGGCACATTCCCCCCGCCGCGCCCATCGCGCCTGCTGCCGTCGCCGCTCCCCTTGCGCCTGCCTCGCCTCTCTCGCCTGCCGAGCCAGCCACGCACATCGCGCCGGCCGCCCCCGCCCCGCCTGCCGCACCTTCCGTACCCACCACCGATGCCGCCCCCGCCTCACCCACCACCCCCCACCAGTCACCCCCTCTCCTCGTCGTCGCCGGTGTTCGTGCCGACTTTTATGGGGCCTGTTTGGAGCACCCGGGGCTGGTGGCCGCTTTGCGGGATTGTCAGTTGCCGCTCGGGCCCATGACGCGGGACGAGTTGTGTGCGGCCATCGAGGGGCCCGCGCGGCGGACCGGGCTCGTCCTCGATTCCGGTCTTGCCGAGCTTTTCCTGGCCGAACTGGGCGTTCACGGTGACGCCCCGGCGCCGCCCGACGCGGGCACGCTGCCGCTCCTCGCGCACGCGCTCCTCGCCACCTGGCAGCAGCGGGACGCGCAGGACGGGCGGATGAGCGTGGCCGCCTACCGCCTCACCGGCGGCATCAGAGGCGCCGTCGAGGCGACCGCCGAGGACGTGTACCACGGGCTCGACCCGGCGGAGAGAAGCGCCGCCCGGCACCTCCTGCTCGCCATGGTCCGGATCGGGCCGGGGCAGCAGACCGCTCGGCGGCGGATCTCCCCGGAGCAGCTGGCCTCGCTCCCGCCGGACCCGGACACCACACACCGCGTCGTGACCGCGTTCGCCGACGCCCGGCTGCTCACCCTGGACGCGGACGGCGCCCAACTCGCCCACGAGGCGCTCCTGTCGGCCTGGCCCAGGCTGCGGACCTGGATCGACACCGACCACGCACTGCTGCGCGACCGGCAGCGGCTGACCGAGGCGGCGGAGGCCTGGGAGAGCTGCGGACGCGATCCCGCCGTCCTGTACCGCGGCACCCAACTGGCCACGGCCGCCGAGACCCTGGCCGCCACGCACACCGGCCGCGCCACCCCTGAGGCCCGGTTCATCGCCGCCGCGCGGACGGCCGCGTCACGTCACGCCCGCCGACGCAGGAACACCCGCGCGGGCCTCATCCTCTTGACGGTCCTTGTCCTCCTGGCGAGCGTCACCGCATGGCAGCAGGCCCGGGGCCGTGTCCAGCGGGACGCCGAGGCGGCCTCGCGTCAACTGGCCTCCCGGGCCGAGGGTCTGCGCTACACGCGTCCGGTGGAGGCGATGCGGATGAGCGTGGCGGCCTGGCACATCCAGCACACCCCGGAGGCCGAGGCCGCGCTCCTCGCCTCGGCGGCCCAGGCCGAACAGGACGCGTTCCGCCCGCCGGTGGGCGACGGCGCGGACGAGTACCACGGAGCGCATCTCAGCGGCAACGGCCGTGTGGTGCTCACCCGCGACGACCGCCACGTCCACGCCTGGGACGTCGTACGGCACGAGCGCGTGGCCCGGATCAGGCACCGCGGACGGCAGGTGCAGGACCTGTCGGCGGACGGCAGACGCATCGTCCTCGGCGGCGGCAACCGCTCCCGGGTCTACGACGTGCGGTCCGCCCGGCCCGTGGGACCCGCGTTCCGTACGCCGTCCGAGCCGGCCTCCTTCTCCCCCACCGGTCGCCACGTCGTCGTACAGGACCTGTCGTCGATCGGGGTACGGCGCACGGAGAGCGGCCGTGTCACGCGGCGGGTCCCCCTCACCCGGTACGCGGACGTCCCCGAGGTGGCGATCAGCCGCGACGACCGGATCCTGGCGTTCTGCCGGGCCGCGAAGCCGGGCGGGCGCCACGTACTCGAGGTACGCGGCACGGCCGGCGGTCCGGCCATGCCCGCCCCGCTCGGCAAGCTCTCCCGGAAGGACCGCCGGACCGTGTGCGGGAACGAGCAGCTCGGTCACCGGATCGTCCTCGACCCGCGGGGCCGTTTCCTCGTCTCCCTGGGAGACACCGCCCGCGCCTGGGACCTGAGGACCGGGCGGTCGTGGCTCGCCTCACCGGTCCACGCGAGCGCCGCGTTCAGCGACGACGGCGAGTTCCTCGGTGTCACCACCGACGAGGAGGTCCTGTTGTGGCGCACCTCCCAGCCCGGGCGGCCGGTGTACCGGCACTCGCTGAACGGCGGTTCCGCCACGCAGCTGCGCATCGACACCGAGGACCGGGCCATCCGCTACTGGGAGGACGGCACGACCGTACGCACCCTGGCCCTGGGCAACGCGCTGACCTCGGACTGGCGGCGCGAGAGGGTGGTCGAGGCGCAGTACAGCCCCGACGGAGGGCAGTTGGCTCTCGCGCGGCGCTCCGGCGGGCGGATGCGCTTCGAGCTGCGCCCCGCCGCTCCCGGCGCGGCACCCCGTCTTCTCGCCACCGCGGACTGCGGTCTGTCCGAGCCGGGTGACGTGGACCGCGCGGACCGGAGCTGCGACGTGCTGATGTCGTTCAGCGCCGACGGCCGCCGTCTGGCGTACGGGATCAGGGCGCGGCACGGCTACACCAGCCGCCGCCACCCGCAGACCGTCCACGTGTGGGACGTACGGGAGGGGCGTGAGCACAGCCGGCACGTGCTGGCCCGTGCGGGGCGCGCGGACGAGGACGCCGTCGGGTTCGCCCTCGGGCCGGACGGCGCGACCCTCCTCGTCCTGCGCGACACGGCACGGCAGTTGGAGACCGTGGACCTGCGGGCGGGCGGCGACGCGCAGACGGCGCCCGTCGCGTTCAACGGCCGGTCGCCGGGCAACGGACACCTGGTCCTGCGCCCCGACGGCGCGTTCGCCGCGGGCGCCGGAGGGCTCTACCGGCTGCCGTCCGGACGCAGGCCCACCCGTCCCCCGCTGCTGTCCGGCAGCGCGCACCGCGTCGCCTTCAGCGCCGACAGCACCTTGCTGGCAACGGGCGGGCACACCGGAAGGGTCGCCCTCTGGAACGGCGACGGCACCCAGCTGCTCGCGGACCTGCACGGCACGTTCGACGTCAGCGGGGACGGCTCCGGGTCCCCGGTGACCGCCCTCGCCCTCAGCCCCGACAGCCGCACGCTCGCCGCGGGCGACAGCGGCGGCCGCGTCGCGCTGTACGACGTGCCGTCCAGCAGGCTCCTGGTCGCCGCCCTGCCCACGGCGGGTGACGCGGTGCGCGCGCTCGCCTTCGGTCCGGACGGCAGAACCGTCCTGGCCACGGGCGAGCACTCGTCCTCCTACGCCTACCGCCTCGACCACGGCCATCTCGTCGACCGGGTCTGCGCACGCACCGAGGGAGGGTTCTCCGCCGCCGAGTGGGAGAAGCACATCCCGGGGGTGCCGTACGGCAGGACATGTACGTGACGTGCGGGGTCCGGGGAGCGCGACGGACGGCTCGTCCGGGTGCGGTCGCGGGGGAAAGGGACGAGCATGGACTTCATCAGGGCCGCGACGCGATCACCATCCCTGTGGGGGCTTGGAGATGTGTCATGCGCGTCCACAAGGTACGCCCCGACATCAGCGTCCTGAGTGACAGCCTTGAGGTGCCGGGGATCGGCCACATCCCGGTCAACGCCTTCGTCCTGCACGCCGCCCAGCCCGTTGTCGTCGACACGGGCCTCGGGCTGTCCGACCGCAACTTCCTGGAGGCGCTCGCCACCGTCCTCGATCCTGCCGACGTGCGGTGGATCTGGCTCACCCACCCGGACCGGGATCACACGGGCGGGATCTTCGACCTGCTGGTCGCGGCGCCCGAGGCGCGGGTCGTGACCACGTTCGCGGGGGCGGGGATCATGTCCTGCGAGCGCCCGCTGCCGCTCGACCGCGTCTTTCTGCTCAACCCGGGGCAGACCCTGGACGTCGGCGACCGCACCCTGACGGGGTTCAGGCCACCCCTCTTCGACAACCCGGCCACGGTCGGCTTCTTCGACGGCAAGTCGGGGGTCTGTTTCAGCTCCGACTGCTTCGGGGGGCCGATGCCCAGCGCCGAGCTGGCACAGGCCGACGACGTCCGCGAGGTCGCCGTGGAGGACCTGCGGGCCGCACAGCTCCTCTGGGCCACGGTCGACAGTCCGTGGGTGCAGAACGTGGATGTGGCGAAGTTCCTCGTCAGCTTCCAGCCGCTGCGGGACGGGTCGCCCGAGCTCGTCCTCTCCACGCATCTGCCGCCGGCCCTCGGGATCACCGGGACGATGATGGACACCCTGGGATCGGCGCCCGGGGCCCCGCCGTTCGTGGGCCCTGACCAGGCGGCGCTGGAGCAGATGCTGGCCGGGTTCGAGCCCGCCGGCGGGCATCCGGTCGCCACCTGACGAGGGTGCCCCGGACCATGGCGGCCCGGGGCACCCTCGGTGACGTACGACAAGGAGTGGTGCGGGAAGGAGTGGTGCGGGAAGGAGTGGTGCGGGAAGGAGTGGTGCGGGAGGAGTGGTGCGGGAGGAGTGTTCGCTACACGAACAGACTGACCACGGCCGCGACCGCGAAACCGGCCAGGGAGAGGACCGACTCCAGGACCGTCCACGTCTTGAGCGTGTCCCGCTCCGAGATGCCGAAGTACTTCGCCACCATCCAGAAGCCGCCGTCGTTGACGTGCGAGGCGAAGATCGAGCCCGCCGAGATCGCCATGATGACCAGGGCGACGAACGCCTGCGAGTGGTCGCCCTCGGCGAGGAGCGGGGCCACGATGCCCGCCGTCGTCACGATCGCCACCGTCGCCGAGCCCTGGGCGACGCGGAGCACCAGGGAGAGCAGGTAGGCCAGGACGATGATCGGCAGGCCGACGTCCTGGAAGGTGTCCGAGAGGGCCTTGGCCACGCCGCTCGCCTTGAGGACCGCGCCGAAGATGCCGCCGGCGCCGACCACCAGGAGGATGTTGCCGACCGGCTTCAGGGACGAGGTCGACACCGTCTCCAGGGACTTGCGGGACCAGCCGCGCCGGATGCCGAGCAGGTAGTACGCCATGAGCAGGGCGATCGTCAGGGCGACGAACGGGCTGCCGAAGAACTCGATGACGCTGCGGAACGTCGAGGGGTCGAAGGCGATCGAAGAGAAGGTCGCGAGGAGGATCAGGAACAGCGGCGTTCCGATGATCGCGAAGACCATGCCGAGCGGCACCGGCTTCTCGCGCGGCTCGACGCCCGCGGCGCGCTGTTCGGCGACGACCGCCTGCCGTGCCTCGTCGGCGGCCTCGACCATGTCCTGCGGGACGGGCACGAAGATGCGCTTGCCGATCCAGGCGGAGTAGACCCAGGCGGCGATGACGGCCGGGATGCCGCAGACGATGCCCATCAGGATGACCCAGCCGAGGTCCACCTTGAGCAGACCGGCCGCGGCCACCGGGCCGGGGTGCGGGGGCAGGAACGCGTGGGTCATCGACAGACCCGCGAGCAGGGGCAGGCAGTACAGGAGGATCGACTTGCCGCTGCGCTTGGCGGCGGCGTACACGATCGGCGCGAGGACGAAGATGCCCACGTCGAAGAAGACCGGGATACCGAAGATGAGGCCCGTCAGACCCATCGCGAGGGGCGCGCGCTTCTCGCCGAAGAGGCCGAGGAGGCGGGAGGCGAGGACCTCTGCGCCGCCCGAGACTTCGAGGATCGCGCCGAGCATCGTGCCGAGGCCGATGATGATCGCCACATGGCCGAGGATGCCGCCCATGCCGGACTCGATGACGGAGACCGCGTCGGACTTCTGGACCGTGCCGAAGAGTTCGGTGACGGAGAGGCCGGCCGAGAGGCCGACGACTATGGACACCGCGAGCAGCGCCACGAAGGGCTGCAGCCTGACCTTGATGATCAGAAAGAGCAGAAGCACGATGCCGAGCGCGGCGACGGTCAGCAGACCGGCGGTGCCGTCGATCAGGGTGAGGATTCCGCCGGTGTGGGGTGGTTCCTCGGCGGGGGCGGCGGCCGCGAGCGCGGCGAAGGGGGACGACGGGGACATCTTTGACCTCGTAAGTGCATGGGGCTTTCAGGGCAGGGGGGATCACGGCGCGGCGCCCGAAGGGGGGAGTTGGGCGCCGCGCCGTGACGACTAGCGGCTTGCGGAAGGTGGATCAGGGGACGGGCTGCGTCAGCTCAGGACGGCGAGCGCGTCGATCTCGATGAGGAGACCCTTGGGCAGGCCCACGTAGACCGTGGTGCGGGCCGAGGCGGGGGCCTTGAGGCCCTGCTCCTCGAAGTACGCGTTGTAGATCTCGTTCATCTCGGCGAAGTGGTCCACGTCCGTGAGGTAGACGCGCATCATCATCACGTCGTCCCAGGTCGCGCCGCCCTCTTCGAGGATCGCCTTGACGTTGGCGAACGTCTGCAGGGTCTGCTCGCGCAGGGTCGGGCCCGCGGGGGTGGGGGCCTTGCCCTCCTCGGCGGGGAGGAAGCCGACCTGACCGGCGACCTGAAGGATGTTGCCCTTCTTGACGCCGTGGGAGAACTTCGCGGGCGGGGTGGTGTGGGTGGCCGGGGTGAGAGCGGTCTTCTCGGTGGTCATGGCGTGCTCAGGCTTCCTTGAGGGGTGACTTGCCGGAGTACTCCCGGCTGATGGCGTCCGCCGTACGGCGCACCAGCGGGAGCAGCGTGAGGAGTTCCTCGGCGGTGACGACGACATTCGGCGCGGACACCGACATGGCGGCGACGACGCGCCCGTCCGCACCGCGGATGGGGGCCCCGATGCAGTTGATGGACTCCTCGTGGCCACCGAGGTCGGTGGCCCAGCCCTGTTCGCGCACGGCGGCGAGTTCCTTGAGGAACGCGGCGGCGTTGGGCGTCGAACGGGACGTGTACGTGGGGTAGTCGAGCTTCTCCGCGATCGCACGGCGCTCGGCCTCGGGAAAGTCGGAGATCAGCAGCTTGGCGACGGCGGCGACGGTGATCGCCACCGGCTTCCCGATGCGGGAGTACATCCGCACCGGATAGCGGCTCTCGACCTTGTCGATGTAGAGGACTTCCTGCTCCTCGTAGACCGCGAGGTGCACGGTGTGGCCGCACTTCTCGTGGAGGGCGAGGAGGTGGGGGTGCGCGATCTCGCGTACGTCGAGGTTCTCGACGGCCTCCTGGGCGAGCGCGAAGAGGCGGGCGCCCAGGCGGTAGCGCTGGTCGGACTGGCGGTAGACCAGGCCGTGTTCGTGCAGCGTGCGCAGCAGCCGCAGGGCGGTGGACTTGTGCACTTCGAGGCGCTCGGCGACCTGGCCGAGATCTGCGGGGCCTTCGGCGAGCAGCGGCAGGATGGACAGGGCGCGATCGACGGTCTGGCTCATGTACGTGCCTCCTCCTTGGCCTCAGTGTTCACGGGGACGCCGTCCGTCCAGCCCGGGCCGAGACGAAGTGTCCCCCAGGTGTCGGCGTCCAGTGCGGCAAGACGATCGGTGTGCGCCCTCTCGGGAGGGGTGGCGAGGTCGCCGGCGACGGTGAGCGCGGCGGCCGCCATGAGGTGCCCGTGGCGCAGGCGCCGGTCGGCGGGCAGCCCGCGCAGGGTGGCGGAGAGGAACCCGGCGGCGAAGGCGTCACCGGCGCCGACGGGGGCGACGACGTCGACCTTGAGCGCCGCCTGGAAGACGGCGGGCTCGCCCTCGGTGTAGACGGTGGCGCCGCCGCTGCCCTGCTTGACGACCAGGGTGGCGGGCTCGGGGAGGGCGGCGCGGACGGCGTCGGGGCCGCCGGTGATGCCCCAGGCGTCGGCGGCCTCGTCCTCGCCGACGAAGACGAGGTCGGCGCCGCGGGCGAGGTCGAGCAGGACGCGGGGGCCTTCGCCCGCCCCGCTCGCGTCGCCGCTCCACAGGCCCGGGCGGTAGTTGACGTCGAAGGACACAAGGGGGCGGCCGGGGCGGGGCGCGGTCAGCTCGCGCAGGAGGGCGAGGCAGTCCGCGGAGAGGGCGGCGGTGATGCCGGAGAGGTGCAGGATGCGGCCCGCGTCGAGGGCCTCACGGTCCACGCTGTGGGGCGCCATCGCGGAGGCGGCCGATCCCGCGCGGTAGTAGAGGACCTCGTGGGCGTCGGTGTCGCGGTCGTCGGCGGTGCGGAAGTAGATGCCGGTGGGGCGGTGCGGGTCGCGTCCGACGGAGCCGGTGTCCACGCCGTAGCGGGCGATGGCCTCGACGAGGTGGTCCCCGAAGCCGTCGGCGCCGACGCGGCTGACCCAGCGGGTGCGGTGCCCGGCGGCGGCGAGCGCGCAGGCGACGTTCGACTCGGCGCCGCCGATTCCGCGGTCGAAGGAGGGGACGTCGGCGAGGCGTCCGGCGCGTGAGGGCAGGAACGTGACCATGGACTCGCCGAGCGCGACGACGTCCACTGCTGCCTGCGCGTCCATCGCTGCCTGCGCGGCCTCTGCGGTCACGATCTTCCTGCCCCTCAACCGACTGCCCGGATCCGTTGACCCGGCGTTGGCTCGGATGTTAGACAGCAGTAAGCGACATACGCAATGACCGTTGCACATCATGCAACGCACCTTTTCGAGGAGGCGCCATGGCCGCCGACAACGCAGCCGACCGCTCCGCCGGACGTCTTGCCCGGGAGCTCGACCGGCTCGCGGACGAGCGGGTCGACCACCGCTTCAAGGGCCTGCCCCCGGACGCGGAGGGCCTGACGGTCGGCGAGCTCGCGGCGCAGCGCCGGAACCTCTTCACGGACGGTTTCACCACCCCCGTCCTGGCCCTCTCCGCCGAGCGCCTCGAGCACAACCTCGCGCTGATGGAGACGTACTCCGAGCGGCACGGCCTCGCCTTCGCCCCGCACGGCAAGACGTCCATGGCGCCGCAGCTCTTCGCGCGTCAGCTGGAGCGGGGCGCGTGGGGCATCACCCTGGCCGTGCCCCACCAGGTGCGGGTGGCCCGCGCCTACGGCATCGAGCGGATCTTCCTCGCCAACGAACTGGTGGACGCGGCGGCGCTGCGCTGGATCGCGTCCGAGCTCGATGCCGACCCCGCGTTCCGCTTCATCTGTTACGTCGACTCCGTGCCCGGCGTCGCCCTGATGGACGCCGCTCTGCGCGAGGCCGGCGCCACGCGTCCCGTCGACGTCGTGGTGGAGCTCGGCGCGGGTGACGGGGCGCGCACCGGTGTGCGTACGGAGGCCGAGTGCGTCGATATCGCCAACGCCGTCGCCGCCGCGGACACACTGCGCCTGGTGGGCGTCGCCGGGTACGAGGGCGAGGTCCCGGAGGCGACTCCCGAGCGGGTACGGGCCTGGCTCGGCCGTCTCACCGCGCTCGCCGTCGAGTTCGACAAGGCGAACCGGTTCGCGGACCTGGACGAGATCGTCGTCAGCGCGGGTGGCAGCGCGTGGTTCGACGCGGTGGCGGACGTCTTCGAGGAGATCCCCGAACTGTCGGTGCCGGTACTGAAGTTGCTCCGCTCCGGGGCGTACGTCTCTCATGACGACGGCCACTACCGCCACTTGACCCCGTTCAACCGCATCCCCGACGAGGGCGCGCTGCACCCGGCGTTCCGCCTCTGGACGCAGGTGGTGTCGCGGCCCACGCCGGAGCAGGCGTTCACGAACGCGGGCAAGCGGGACGCGGCGTACGACATCGACCTGCCCGAGGCGCAGGTCGTCCACCGGGGCGGGGTGGACCGGCCTGCGACCGGGGTCACGATCACCGGCCTCTCCGATCAGCACGGGTGGGTCCGTACGACCTCGGAGGCGGATCTTGCCGTGGGTGACTGGGTGGGGCTCGGTCTGTCCCACCCCTGCACGTCCTTCGACAAGTGGCAGTTGATCCCCCTGGTCGAGGCGGACGGCACGGTCACGGACTACATCCGTACCTATTTCTGACCCCTGGGTCCTGGGCGGAGTCCGGGCACCCCGCGGTGCCGGGCGGACGAACAGGCAGAACCGCCGCTCCGCGGCGGATGTCTCCCACCCACCCACCCGATACCCGGCAGTCGCCGACCACGAAAGCCGCACGGGTGGTGCGGGTGGGAACAACAGCCCGGCCGGAGGCCGGGTGCACCACACACAAGCTGCGCCCACGCAAGAGAGAGGCACCCCCCATGGACCTGGTGATCCGAGACGCCCGCGTCATCGACGGCACCGGAGGTGCCTCCTACCGAGCCGACATCGGCGTACACGAGGGCAGGATCACCGAGATCCACAGGGAGGGGGACGCGGGCCCCCGCCCCACGGGGACCCGCACGCTGGAGGCCCACGGCCTGGCCCTCGCGCCCGGTTTCATCGACATGCACGCCCACAGCGACCTCGCCCTCCTCCGCGACCCGGACCACAGCGCGAAGGCCGCCCAGGGCGTGACCCTGGAGGTCATCGGCCAGGACGGCCTCAGCTACGCACCCGTCGACGACCGCACCCTCGCCCAGGTCCGCCAGGCCATCACCGGCTGGAACGGCGACGGCAGCGACATCGACTTCGACTGGCGCACGGTCGGCGAGTACCTGGACCGCCTGGACCGGCAGGGCACCGCCGTCAACGCGGCCTACCTCATCCCGCAGGGCACCGTCCGCATGTACGCGGTCGGCTGGGACGACCGCCCCGCGACCCCCGCCGAGATCGAGCGGATGAAGCAGCTCGTCGCCGAGGGCATGCAGCAGGGCGCCGTCGGCATGTCGTCGGGCCTCACCTACACCCCCGGCATGTACGCCGACGACTCCGAACTCACCGAGCTCTGCATGGTGGTGGCCCAGTTCAACGGCTACTACTGTCCCCACCACCGGAGTTACGGTGCCGGCGCCCTCCAGGCGTACGAGGAGATGGTCAACCTCACCCGCACCGCGAACTGCCCCCTCCACCTCGCGCACGCCACGATGAACTTCGGCGTGAACAAGGGCAAGGCGCCCGACCTGCTCGCGCTCCTCGACACCGCCCTCGCCGGCGGCGCCGACATCACCCTCGACACGTATCCCTACACCCCCGGCTGCACGACCCTCGTCGCCATGCTGCCCAGCTGGGCCAGCGAGGGCGGGCCCGACGCGATCCTCGCCCGGCTCCAGGACGACGTGACCGCCGAGAAGATCCGCCACCACATGGAGGTCATCGGCGCCGACGGCTGTCACGGCGTACCGATCGAGTGGGACAAGATCGAGATCTCCGGTGTATCCGACCCGGGGCTCGCCTCCTGCGTCGGCAAGACGATCGCGGAGTCGGCGGCCCAGCGCGGCGAGGAGCCCTGGATCACCGCCCGCCGCCTGCTCATCAACGACAAGCTGGGCTCCACGATCCTCCAGCACGTCGGCCACGAGGAGAACGTCCAGGCGATCATGCGCCACCCCGTGCACACGGGCGGCAGCGACGGCATCCTCCAGGGCTTCAAGCCGCACCCGCGCGCGTACGGCACGTTCCCGCAGTACCTCGGCCGCTACGTACGCGAACTCGGCGTCCTCACCCTGGAGGACTGCGTCGCCCACCTCACCGGACGCCCGGCGGCCCGCCTGCGCCTCCCCGACCGGGGCCTCCTACGCGAGGGCTACCGCGCCGACCTGGTCCTCTTCGACCCTCAGACGGTCGCGGCGGGCTCCACCTTCGACGCTCCCCGAACGCTTCCCTCCGGCATCCCGCACGTCCTGATCGACGGCAGATTCGTGATGGAGGACGGCCGCCGCACGGACGTCCTGGCGGGCCGGTCGGTGCGCCGGACTCCCTAGGTGGCGGGGGCCCGGTCCGGGGCTTTGCTGGGCCGGTGGCTTCGGTTGGTGCCGGGGCCATCCGGTGTCCCGAGGTTGGCGGTTACGGGCCGGGTGTAAAGGGCGCTCCTGCGTCGCGTCGGCTACGCCGATTCCGCTGCGCTCCACCCTTGACACCCGTCCCTCCACCGCGCGAGGGAAGACGACCGGACGGCCCGAGGGGCGGGACTCTTGACCACTCTCGTCCCGTGTTCTGTTTTCCGGCCGACTGCGGACTGGTCCGTCGGGGGCGGCCGGTGGGGGGAGGGGCGCGCAGCCGCCCCGGAACTGGACCCCGGTCTCGTCAAGCGTCTGCCGACCGGATCGTCGGGGGCGCCGTCACGGGGGCAGGGCGCGCGGTCGCCTTGAGGAGGGAAGACGGTGGTCGTCCTGCATCCGCCGACCGGCCGGAGATGGCCAGTTACCCCGAGGACTACGAGGGGTGGGGGGTCCGGCACCTAATTCCGAGAAGGCGCGTTTCACAACGCGCGCGCCCCCCTTCTGCCGGAACGCAACTTCACCAAAGTAGGTGCCCCGCCGCGCCGCCGGGGCCCCGCGCGCGGGAATTGCAGGAAAATCCCGCAACCCCCGCCCCCCACCCGGCGTGTCGTGAGACTTTCCTGCAATCCGCTCAGCGAGCCATCCCGATCCGCCCCGCGACCCGCCCGCGCGACACCCGGCCGCTGTCCCGATCATCCGGTCCTCCGGTCCTGGCGCGAGCGTGCCTTCCGCCGCCATGGACTGTCGATACCGGCGCTCACTCGCCTCGCCCCGCCCCGCCCTGCCTCGCCTCGCCTCGCCTCGCCTCGACCGCGACGGCTCTCCCGTTCACCACGGAAGATCCGGTCAGCAGACGCTTGACGAGACCAGCAGCCCTCCCCGGGGCGGCTGCGCGCCCCTCCCCCCACCGGCCGCCCCCGACGGACCAGTCCGCAGTCGGCCGGAAAACAGAACAAGGGACGAGAGTGGTCAAGAGTCCCGCCCCTCGGGCCGTCCGGTCGTCTTCCCTCGCGCGGTGGAGGGACGGGTGTCAAGGGTGGAGCGCAGCGGAATCGGCGTAGCCGACGCGACGCAGGAGCGCCCTTTACACCCGGCCCGTAACCGCCAACCTCGGGACACCGGATGGCCCCGGCACCAACCGAAGCCACCGGCCCAGCAAAGCCCCGGACCGGGCCCCCGCGGGACCTCCGGCCATTCCAGTTCCAGTTCCCCTGCTACTTCTTCTTCCTGATGTTGATGTGGGCGTTGAACTCGGCGCCGAGGATGGTCAGGAACACGTTGCCCTGCCAGCGGCGCGTGTCCAGCGAGTCCCCGACCTGGCCTTTGCCGAGCGCCCCCTTGTCCTGGATCTTCAGTGCCCGGAACTCGGTGAACTGGTCGTAGTTGCGGGTCTCGGCGAGTTCACCGGCCTCCCGCCATTCCACGCGGAAGGCGGCGTAGTCCTCTTCCGACATGTCGGGCCCGAAGGTGAAGTTGGGCGGATTGGCCTGCTCATAGTGGTGCTTGCACTGGGCGATGAGCTCACCGGCGGTCGTCTTGGCTCCGACTGCTTTCACCAGGGCGCCGCCCTGATTCGCGATCGCCGCCGTGCGCTCTGCCACCCGCGTCGAGCGCCGCTGTTCGATCAGGTCGTCCTCAAGGGTCTTCTTGGCCGCGTCCAGACCGTTGCTCTTGTCCTCGACCCACGCGATACGAACCGAGGCGTCCCTCTGACGCTGGCCGATCACTCCCCAGGGCAGGCCGAGCTCGGCGCTGTACGCCTTCAGCAGCTCAAGTGCTTCCGTCGCGTCGTTCGCGTACTCCACCTTGCCGATCATCTTGGTCATGACGATCCCCTCATTCCCCGCCGGCTCGTCCGGCGGCAAGTGCGCGGGCAACGTCTCACCGATGGGACCCGGCGTCACCGGGTGGCGGCCCGTCCGGTTCTCGCCGCGGGGCCCTAGGCCGCGTGACCCTCGAACCAGAGCGAACCAAGATCGTGACCGGGGGTGAGGTGCACGTCCGAGTCGAGAGCCGCCGCAATCAGCCTGAGCAGCGCCGGCGTCGGGGTGGTTCCGCCCTCCTCGATGCACTCGATGTCGTCCTGCTCCATGCCAGTGCGCTCGGCGAGCTGCGCCGAGCTCCACCCGAGCTCGGTCCGGCGGCCGTAGAGAGCCTTACCGAAAGCCAGCGCCTCGCGGATGGCGATCCGCTCCGGATCTTGCGTCTCGACGCCGGACGGAGTCCAGCGGCTGTGCTGCCCGACCATCACGACCTCCTCTCATACGTCGCGGTCACCGGTCCACGATGCTCGCTTTCGCAGAATTTCTGGGCACGCACGGCCCGCTCGATCTGGCCTTGTACGTGCTGCCTCGTCTTGCGGAACACCGCACGCTCGCACCTCCGGCTCGATCTCGAAGCCGTACAGGTCACTCATGCGACGAACAACTCGGAGACACGCGCGGCAGCGCCAGCTCGAACCACACCGTCTTGCCGATCCCGTACGGCCGGGGCCGCGCCCCCCAGTCATCGGCCAGCAGCTCCACCAGCGCAAGGCCCCGCCCCGACTCATCGTCCGGCCCCGCCGCCCTCGGGCACGGCAGCGCGTCACTCGCGTCCGCCACCTCCACCCGCAGGACGCCCCCGCCCAGCACGCACCGCGCCTCGACCTCCCGCCCCACAGGCACCCGCCCGTGCCGTACGGCATTGGTCATCAGCTCACTGAGCAGCAGTACGGCGGCGTCCGCCACGTCGTCCGGGACCTTCCAGGCCCGCGCCTGCTCGGCCAGCAGCGAGCGCGCCCGGCCGACACTGCGCGGAGTGCGCGGCAGCCGCCACTCAAACTCCCTCGGGGGAGGTGAAGTTGTGCGTTCCATGCCTCATACGCTGCCGGGCCGGGCATAGCCTCCTGGAGTACCGACACGGGTACAGAAAGTAACCGTACCCACCGTGCACCAGAGGGGCGGGCGCGATGACCGAGGTGAACTCCCAGCCGCCGATGGCCTGGCGCTACTGCGGCAACCAGGTCAAGCGGTGGCGGGAACAGGCGGGCACCACCCGCGAAGAGCTGTGCAAAGAGACCGGCTATCACTACGAGTACGTGAAGTCGATGGAGAACGGCCGCCGCAAACCGACGCTGCGTCTGCTCCAGATCGCCGACGAGATGTGCGATGCGCACGGGCTGCTGCTGTCGGCGCAGGACTATCTGAAACCGGAGCCGTTTCCGGCGCGGTCGCAGGAGTTCATGCAAGCGGAGGCCGAGGCCATCGCCATCCATTCGTACGAGCCGCTGCTGATCCCCGGCCTGTTGCAGACGGAGGAGTACGCACGGACGCTGATCAGCGAGAGCTGCCCGCCACTGGACGACGAGACCGTCGAGGAGCGTGTGAACGCGAGGCTGCGCAGGCAAGAGGCGCTGCGGGCGCGGCCGTCGGTGGTTTTCGGGTTCGTGGTGTACGAGGCTGCGTTGCGGACGATGGTTGGAGGTCGGGGAGCTATGCAGCGCCAGCTTCAACACATGCTGGAGGCCGGCCACTTGCGGAACGTGTCGGTCCAGGTGCTGCCCATGGGCCGGTGCAGTGGGCTCGCCCTCTCCGGATCTCTGGTGCTGCTGGAGAACCCTGAGCATGAGCATTACGGGTACGTCGAAGGGCAGAAGACGAGCGCGCTCTACGCCGATCCCACCAAGGTCAGTGAACTCATGCAACGCCATGGCATGATCCGCATGCATGCCCTCAGCGTTGAGGAGTCAGCGGATTTCATCAGGAAGATGGCGGAGGAGCTATGAGCGACCGGCTCACCTGGTTCAAGTCCACCTACAGCGACGATGAAGGGGGAAACTGCGTAGAGATAGCCACCCACCCCCACACCATCCACATCCGCGACTCAAAGCTCGGCGAAGCCGGCCCCACCTTCGCCGTGCCCGCCACCGCGTGGGCCCAGTTCACGGCCGAGCTCCGGGACGCGGGATCCGAGCGCCTTTTCTGAGGAAGGGGCGGTGGGTCTCAACCCACCCGCCCTCCCAAGTGCTCAAGTGCCCCGCTCGCCACGGGAGATCACTTTTCGTGACCGGCTTGCCACGCGTCGTCGCGAAGCTCTAGCGTTCGCATAACGAACGACCCCGGCCGGTGCTACCAACACCAAACCGGGGTCTGACCTTCAAGATCGTGGAGCGATCTCGTGGCTACTCAAGACCCTAACCCTGCCCTGCCCACCCCCGCGCATCCCATGGCCAAGCCCGGCTACGGCAAACATTCCGTGCCCGGCCAGGCCCCGCGCCGCAAGGGCGACTTCGATCATCTGCCCGTACGTGAGGCCTACCTCGCCGCGTACATCGACCGGCTGCCCGAGGGCACCGCGATCGACATCAAGACCCTCGCCAGGGAGCAGCCCCGCTACGGCCAGCAGGCCGTGCAGACGGCGCTCAACTCCCTCACGGAAGCCGGTCATTACCGGCGCGTGCGCGTACCGCTCGGTGACGCGCTGACCCAGTGGGTGTTCCGTACGTACTTCAGCCGCACGGCCCGCGACGCCGAGTGGTGGGCGCGGTTCCTGACCGACGACGTACCGGATACCGGCACCGACCCGACGCCCCGGAAAACACGTTCGGAGGCGTACGACGCTCTCGCCCGGCTCGGGGCGGCCGACAACCGGTTGACGCTCTCGGCGGCCGAATGCGCCGCGCTGGAAGAGCTCGCCGCACAGTGGCTCGCGCGCGGAACCACGCCGGAGGGGCTGGTGCGCGTCCTCACCGCCGGTTTGCCGGAACAGGTGCACTCCCCCGGAGCCTTCGTCCGCCGGAGGCTGCGCGACAAGCTGCCACCCGAGTCCGCCCCACGGCGCCAGATCC
The DNA here is from genome assembly GCF_053610705.1 of Streptomyces sp. NPDC054872. Classification (NCBI taxonomy): domain Bacteria; kingdom Bacillati; phylum Actinomycetota; class Actinomycetes; order Kitasatosporales; family Streptomycetaceae; genus Streptomyces; species Streptomyces sp. NPDC054872. The sequence continues at coordinate 60,346 of NZ_JBSGYY010000008.1, forward strand.
TCGTGGAATGCACGGGCTGCGGCATCCCGGCCCTCCCCGAGAGACTGCCCGCCGGGCTCTGCACGGGCTGCCGGGGCCGGCGCACCGGGGCGGCACCGGCACCAGCCCCCACCGCCGCCCTGTCACCCCACGAGGTACGCCAAAGGGTGGCAGCACTCAGAAGCCTTACGGCCGCCTGCCTTTGAACCCCCTGGCTGCGCCCCGGCGCAACGTACAACCCTTCGGCCTCGCCATCGGTCTCTTGTTCGCCGACCTCACGCGTCACTCTGGACAACTCCCGGCTCACAAGGAACCCAACACTCATGCGCATTCGCACCACCACCTCGCTGGCCACCTTCCTGGTGGCGGGCCTCATCCCGTTGACCCTGCCCACCGCCGGTGCGGCGAGCGCCGCGCCCGCGAAGCATGGCGACGACTTCAACGGCGACGGCTATCGCGACTACGCGTATTCGAGCTTCAGCGCCAGAGGGGGCGGCGGCGTCTCCGTGGTCTTCGGGACCGCCACCGGGCCCGGCTCCACCGAACAGCGCGTCACCCAGACGACCTCCGGCGTACCCGGGACCGACGAGGCCGACGACATGTTCGGCGAGGTACGGGCCGCCGCGGACTTCGACGGCGACGGATACGGCGACCTCGCGGTCGCGGCGACCGGCGAGAACGGCTCAGGCGGCGCCGACCAGGGCGCCGTGACGATCCTGTGGGGCTCCGCCTCCGGCCTGTCGAAGGGCACGACGCTCCCGAACAAGAACCCGGGCGCCCACAACTCCATGGGCAAGGACCTCGCGACCGGCGACTTCAACGGGGACGGCAAGCAGGACCTGGCCGTCATCAACGAATCCATGACCTACGTCTACCGCGGCCCGCTCAAGCGCTCCGGCACCACCGGCACCGTGACCAAGCTCGACAAGACGACGTCCTTCTACGCCACAGCCCTGATCTCCGGCAAGGTCAACGGCGACAAGAAGACCGACCTCGCGATCATCGGCGACGTGGTCAGCTCCGAAAAAATCGCGTCCGACGCCTGGTTCATCAAGGGCGGCGCGAGCTCGCTCTCCCCGGGCAAGAGTCTGCGCCTGGAGTCCCAGTCCGGCAACGGCGGCAGCGCCGAGCGCGGCGGCGACGGTGTCATCGGCGACTTCGACAAGGACGGCTACGGCGACATCGCCATCGGCACCGCCCTCTACTCCAAGCACAAGGGCCGCGTCAGCGTCTGGTACGGCGCGTCCGGCGGACCGTCCCGTAGCGCCCGCCTCACTCAGTCGACGAGCGGAGTCGCCGGATCCTCCGAGAATTACGACGAGTTCGGCTCATCCGTCTCGGCGGGTGACGTCAACGGCGACGGCTACGCGGACCTCGCGGTCGGCGTGCGGGGCGAGGGCATCGACGGCAAGGACTACGCGGGCGGCGTGCACGTCTTCAAGGGACGGGCGAGCGGCCTGTCCGGTGCCGGGTCGCAGTGGTTCGCCCGCAACACCCCCGGCGTGCCGGGGCCGCTGGCGTCCGACGACCAGTTCGGTGGCCTGGTCCGGCTGCGCGACACGAACGGTGACGGGAAGGCCGACCTGCATGTGAGCGCCTTCGATTCGCTGCGGCTGCCCGGTGCAACAGGCGGCATCACCACAACGGGCGCCACGACATACGACGCGGCGCCCATCGACGGCTTCTTGCAGTAGCCCCTCGGGGGTGCCCGTTACCTCCGTGCGGCGGTCGGGCGTGGGAGCTTGCAGCCCTTTCGGGTGAGGTCGATCTTGCTGTCGTGGGTGACGCACGGGACGATTCCGTACGTCTGCTGGGCGTAGTTGATGCCCTTGCGGACCGTCACCTTGCCGTTTCGGTCGACCTCACAGGGGTTGTTGAGGGTGCAGCGCTCGCCGTCCTCGTTCCCCGTGTTGTTGACGGCCGTGACCTTGCCGGTCTTGTGGTCGATCACCGGCGAGCCGGACGTGCCGCCGATCGTCCGGCACTCGGGGGTGTAGCGGACGGAGTCCTTCCAGGTCCACTCCCCCTCCTTGAGGCGGTACGCGAACCCGTCGATCTTGCAGGTGTACGTCTCTTTCCAGTACCCGGAGACGACGGTGATGGCCCGCTTCTTCACCGGGTGGGCGTCCTCGATCTCCAGCGCCTTGATGCCGTACTTCTTCTTGATGTCGGCGTAGCTGGTGGTGAGTTGGTACAGCGAGATGTCGGTGTCGGTCATCGTCGCGTACGAGATCTTGCTCGCCGTGAGTGTCGCCTTCTGAGCGCCCTTCGCGTCCAGGAGCTTGAAGGTGCGGGTGGACGGCTGGTCGACGATGACCTCGCCCGCCGCCGGGAAGCCGCTCTCCAGGCAGTGGCCGTTGGAGAGGACGAGCGCGGGGTCGTCCGCCTTCGACTGCGGCACGCGGACGACGGAGCCCGAACAGTTGCTGAGCGCGACCGTCCCCGCGAAGTCGACGCCCTTCTTCGCGGCCTCCCCCGCCGCCGGCGCCGAGGGTGCGCTGTCCGGAGCCGCGACCGCCGGCGCGGAGCCGAACCCTACGAGGGTGAGGGCGAGTAAGCCGCCCGCGAGAGCCTTCTTCATGTGTGGAGCCCCCCTGTAGCTGTGCCTGTAGCTGTGCCCTGAGTGGTTGTCATGGGCATTCTTCGGGGGCTCACGGATCAGGAACAAGGGGCGAGAACCCTTGCATTTCGGCGGGCCTGCCGGGAAGAGCCGGCAGGCCCGCCGCGGTCACAGTCCTTACGGCTTGGGGAGTTCGCAGCCCTCGCGGCTCAGGTCGATCTTGTTGCCGGGTGCGACGCACGGCACCACGCCGTACGTCTGCTGGGCGTAGTTGATGCCCTTGCGGACCGTCACCTTGCCGTTCTCGTCGACCTCGCACGGGTTGTTGTCCGTGCACTCCTCGCCGCTCTCGTTGCCGGTGTTGTTGACGGCGACGACCTTTCCGGTCGCGTCATCGATCACCGGCGAGCCCGAAGTGCCGCCGATCGTCTGGCAGTCGGGGGTGTAGCGGACCGAGTCCTTCCAGGTCCAGTTCCCCTCCTTGAGACGGTGGACGAAGCCGTCGATGCTGCACTTGTACATCTTCTTCCAGTAGCCGGAGGCGACGGTGATCGCCTTGCCCTGCTCCGGGTGCGCCGCGTTCAGCTCAAGGGCCTTGATGCCGAACTTGCTCTCGATCTCGCTGTAGGTGCTGGTGAGTTCGTAGAGCGAGAGGTCGGTGTCCGTCATCGTGCCGTAGGCGATCTTGCTCGCCTTGACCGTGCCCGCGTCGCCACCGGAGGCGTCGAGGAGGGTGAAGCTGCGCGAGGACGGCTTGTCGACGACGACCTCACCGGGGGCCGGGAAGCCGCCCTCCAGGCAGTGTCCGTTGGACATCACGAGCGCCGGGTCGCCCGGCTGCGAGTCCGGCACCCGGACGACGGAGCCGGAACAGTTGCTCAGCGCCACCGTGCCCGCGAAGTCAACCGCCTTCGCCTTGGCGGGCCGTTCGTCGCTGACGGCCGTCGCGGGCATCGCCGTGGCTCCGAGGAGCAGGGCGGAGAAGCACGCGACGACGAGAGGCTTGTGCATGTGGGGGGTCCCCTCTGTTGACCATGTGACCGAAGTTGCTTCGGATTTGTCATGCGCATTGTTGGGGTACTCGGCCGCGAGAACAAGACCGCATGCGGACACAAGTCACCGCTGAGAGGACACACCCGGGTCAGCGGCGTGTCGGACCACGCCCGTTCGCCTCCCGTCACACGGCCGGGAGACACTCCCCGGCCCGACGTGGCACAAAACACGAGGCGGGTCCCCTTACGCAGCCGTAAGCTCGCGGACATGCAGGTCATCCAGTCGACGAAGCTCGCCAACGTCTGTTACGAGATCCGGGGCCCGGTGCTCGAGGAGGCGATGCGGCTGGAAGCGGCGGGCCACCGCATCCTGAAGCTCAACACCGGCAACCCCGCGGCCTTCGGGTTCGAGTGCCCCCCGGAGATCCTGGAGGACATCCTCCGCAACGTCGGGGACGCGCACGGCTACGGCGACGCGAAGGGTCTCCTTGCCGCCCGCCGCGCGGTGGTCATGCACAACCAGACCCTGGGCATCGAGACCGACGTCGAGCACGTCTTCATCGGCAACGGCGTCTCCGAACTCATCGTCATGGCCATGCAGGGCCTGCTCGACGACGGCGACGAGGTCCTCGTACCGGCGCCGGACTATCCGCTGTGGACGGCCGCGGTCTCGCTCTCCGGCGGCACGGCCGTGCACTACCGCTGCGACGAGCAGGCGGACTGGATGCCGGACCTCGCCGACATCGAGCGCAAGGTGACCGACCGCACCAAGGCGCTCGTGATCATCAACCCGAACAACCCGACGGGCGCCGTATACAGCGAGGACATGCTGCGCGGCCTGACCGACATCGCGCGGCGCCACAATCTCCTGGTCTGCTCGGACGAGATCTACGACAAGATCCTCTACGACGACGCGGTCCACACCCCCACCGCCGCCATCGCCCCCGACCTGCTCACCCTCACCTTCAACGGCATGTCGAAGGCGTACCGGGTGGCCGGTTACCGCGTCGGCTGGGTGTCGATCTCCGGGCCCAAGGCGCACGCGTCCTCGTACATCGAGGGCCTGACGATCCTCGCCAACATGCGCCTGTGCGCGAACATGCCCGGCCAGCACGGCGTGGTCGCCGCGCTCAGCGGGCGCCAGACCATCAACGACCTCGTGCTTCCGGGCGGGCGGCTCGTGGAACAGCGCGACACGGCGTACGACCTGCTGACGCAGATCCCCGGCGTGAGCTGCGTGAAGCCGAAGGGTTCGCTCTATCTCTTCCCGCGGCTCGATCCGAAGGTCTTCAAGATCAAGGACGACCGCCGGATGGTGCTCGACCTGCTCCGCGCCGAGAAGATCATGGTCGTGCACGGGACCGGCTTCAACTGGCCGGAGCCCGATCACTTCCGGGTCGTCACGCTGCCCACGGCGACGGATCTGGCCGAGGCCGTGACCCGGATCGGCAACTTCCTGGACGGCTACAGCCAGCCCTAGACCCCCAGAACCAGCCTGACTCAACTTTAGACAGAATCTAATGTAGGATGGCTTTCAAGCTACCCGCCAGGAGGCCATCCCATGTACGAGCCGATCCGCACCAAGTCGGTCCATGCCATGGCCGACCCGGGCGACTTCCCGCACCGCTCCCGCGAGGAGGAGCTGGACACCCAGCTCGCCGCGCATCTGGCGGCACTGCTCGCCGTCACGGACGAACTGCGTGCCCTCGCGCCCGCCGCCGACCTGGACGACGCCGCCGAGCAGCTGTCGTCCGAGGTGGCGCGGCTGCGTGGCGGCCTCGCGCCCGTCCGCTCGGCCGTGGTGACCGCCATTCACGAACCGCACCTCACCGCCCTGCATCAGCGTGCCCACGCTCTCGCGGGCCGCGCGCTGGTGGTGGCGGCGTCCCGCGCCGACACCGCGGCGGCGATTCTCGCTGCGCGGCGTATGGATGCGCATGCCGACGCGGGTCGGCTGGTTGGCGCCCACTGAGCTGCCGCTCAGGCTGCTTGCGCGGCTGCGGGTGATTCGTGGCTTGTCGCGCAGTTCCTCGCGCCCCTTCGGGGGCCCGTATACGGCCCCGGTCCGAAGGCCCTGAGGTTCTTCGGACCGGGTGCCATCTACCCCGCTAGCTGATCACCCGTACCGTCGCCTCGGCCGATGAGCCCGAGTGCAGGGCGTCGCCCTCGTAGCTCACCGCGTAGACGGTCTTGCCCCGCTTGTTCGGCAGGTCCTTGATCTTGAACGTGCCGTCGGCCGCGACCGACGCGGAGGTCAGCTCGCCCGTCGTGCCGAACCGGTCGGTCCGCGTCACCTTCAGGGCGATCCCGGACGGCAGGGCGCGGCCCTGCGCGGTCAGCTTGCCGGTGATCTCGACGCCACCCGCGCGGGTGGCCTCGGCGGGCGCCGTCAGCTCGATCGCCGTCGCCGCCTTGGCCACGTCGACGGTGAGCGTGACGTCCTCCGCGGGACGGTGCGTGACATCGCCGAGGAACCGCAGCGTGTACGTCGCCTCGCCGAGCCGGTCCGGTACGTCGAGGACGGTGAAGCTGCCGTCGGCGGCGACCTTGGCGGGTGCCACCTCCGTCGTGCCGTCCGCGTCCTTGCGGACCGCCTCCACCTTCACCGGCTCCGCGGGCGCGGGCCCGTCGAGCTCCAGCTTGCCGCGGATGCCGAGCGGTTCGCCGACCACGGGCTTCGACGGCGTGGTGCTCAAGGTGCCCGAGAAGCGCGAGTCGTACTGGGCCGCCGGCGGCTTGATGACATGCAGCCAGTGGTTGTAGCCGTCCGTGGTCACCGCGAAGAGCCGCGAGCCGTCCTTGGACCAGTCGAGGCCGCGCGGCACGACCCGCGAGCCGTCGAGCTCCCCCTCGAAGGCGAACTCCATCGGGGTGGTGCCGTCCGCCGGGTCGGCGGGCTGGATCAGCAGGTCGGACACGCTGCCCCCGGCGACCGCGCCGCGCGCCACGTACTTCCCGTCACCGCTGAACGCCACCGCCGAGGCCTTCGCGCCCTCCGGCAGCGGCTGGTAGCCGGTCGGGGCGTCCGACAGGTCGGAGGCGTCGAGCAGCCGGGTGCCGTACGCCGCGTCGGCGAGGGCGATCCGCTTGCCGTCGGCGCTCTGGGCGATGTCCTTCAGGTCGAGCGCACCCTTGCCCTCGGCGTCCGCGAAGCGCCGCTGCGGGCCTCGCACCAGGTTGTCGCCGCTCGCGTCGAAGGTGGCGACGAACGCGTTGGCCGCGCTGTTCGTGCCCGCCTGCCCCATCACGAGCCGGTCCGGGGCCCCGGGTCCCGACTCGATCTTCAGCCTGCCCTCGCTGTTCCAGCCGGTGTTGACCGAGGAGGTGCCGCTGACGCCGTACAGCAAGGCGCTGTTGTCGGGCCTGTCGCAGTACGAGCTGCCGCTGTACGGCGTCTCCGTGAACCACGTCTTTCCGCCCGCGACAGCCACCTCGCGTCCACAGCTGGCGTCGTAGGGCGTGCTCGCGGCACTGGTCCTCGTCTGGGTCTCCGTGTCGAACGCGAGGATGCGGTTGGTCTGCGACACGTGCAGGGTCGCGCCGTCCGCGCTGAGTGCCATGCCGGACGCCGGCTGGTCGGTGGCGAGCGAACCGACGCGCTGCCCCTGGAAGTTGTAGACGAGGACGGCGCTCGCCCCGCTGTTGTTCCTGTTCCCGTCGGTGACGTAGACCCGCTCGTGCGCGTCGTCCACGACCATCGCCCCGAACGAGGTGAACGGCAGCTTCGCCACCTCATCCGACGGAGTGGCGGCGTACGCGGCGGGTGTCCCGACGGCGACCAGACCGGCCGAACCGAGGACCACCGCGAGCGCGGTGCCCGTCACACGTCTTAACCGCTGAGACTTCTTCAACTTGGCCCCCCACAGGCTCAATTGGGGCGCGCGACGATCAGCGGCCCCCCGTGTGGGGTCATTGAAACATGTGAGGGGCATGTGAAGGAGGCGTATGCGAGATGCGCATATACGCGGATGAGCCCCGCACGCCGTTGTGCGGGGCTCATCCGGAATGCGCGGGACGTCTAGCCGAGACGCTGCACCAGGGCGCGGTACTCGTCCCACAGTTCCTTGGGCGTGTGGTCGCCGAAGGTGTTCAGGTGCTCGGGGACCAGCGAGGCCTCGTCGCGCCAGACCTCCTTGTCGACCGTGAGCAGAAACTCCAGGTCATCCTTGGCCAGGTCGAGGCCCTCGGTGTCGAGGGAGTCGACGGTCGGCAGGATGCCGATGGGCGTCTCGACGCCCTCCGCCTTGCCGTCGAGCCGCTCCACGATCCACTTCAGGACACGGCTGTTCTCGCCGAAGCCGGGCCACACGAACTTGCCGTCGGCGTTCTTCCGGAACCAGTTCACGTAGTAGATCTTCGGCAGCTTGGACTGGTCGGGCTTGTCCGCGCCGACCTTGACCCAGTGAGCCATGTAGTCGCCCATGTTGTAGCCGCAGAACGGCAGCATCGCGAACGGGTCGCGGCGCAGCTCGCCGACCTTGCCCTCGGCCGCGGCGGTCTTCTCGCTCGCCACGTTCGCGCCGAGGAAGACGCCGTGCTGCCAGTTGAAGGACTCCGTCACCAGCGGCACCGCGCTGGCGCGACGGCCGCCGAAGAGGATCGCCGAGATCGGCACGCCCTTGGGGTCCTCCCACTCGGGCGCGATGATCGGGCACTGCGAGGCGGGCGTGGTGAAGCGGGCGTTCGGGTGGGCGGCGGGGACGCCCGACTCGGGCGTCCAGTCGTTGCCCTTCCAGTCGGTGAGGTGGGCCGGAGTCTCCTCCGTCATGCCCTCCCACCAGACGTCGTTGTCGTCGGTGAGCGCGACGTTCGTGAAGACCGAGTTGCCCCACAGGGTCTTCATGGCGTTGGCGTTGGTGTGCTCGCCTGTGCCGGGCGCGACGCCGAAGAAACCGGCCTCGGGGTTGATCGCGTAGAGCCGGCCGTCCTCGCCGAAGCGCATCCAGGCGATGTCGTCGCCGATGGTCTCCACGGTCCAGCCGCGGGTCGTCGGCTCCAGCATGGCGAGGTTGGTCTTGCCGCAGGCGCTCGGGAACGCGGCCGCGACGTACTTCGACTCACCCTGCGGGGGCGTGAGCTTGAGGATCAGCATGTGCTCGGCCAGCCAGCCCTCGTCGCGCGCCATGACGGAGGCGATGCGCAGGGCGTAGCACTTCTTGCCGAGCAGGGCGTTGCCGCCGTAGCCCGAGCCGAACGACCAGATCTCGCGGTCCTCGGGGAAGTGCGAGATGTACTTCGTGGAGTTGCAGGGCCACGGGACGTCGGCCTCGCCCTCCGCGAGGGGCGCGCCGAGGGTGTGGACGGCCTTCACGAAGAAGCCGTCCTCGCCGAGCTCGTCCAGGACGGCCTGACCCATGCGGGTCATGGTGCGCATGGAGACGGCCACGTACGCGGAGTCGGTGATCTCCACACCGATGGCGGACAGCGGTGAGCCGACCGGCCCCATGCAGAACGGCACGACGTACATCGTGCGGCCGCGCATCGAGCCGCGGAAGACGCCCTTCTCGCCCTGGAAGATCTCCCGCATCTCGGCGGGGGCCTTCCAGTGGTTGGTCGGGCCCGCGTCCTCTTCCTTCGCCGAGCAGATGAAGGTGCGGTCCTCGACGCGCGCGACGTCGGTCGGGTCGGAGGCCGCGTAGTACGAGTTGGGGCGCTTGATCGGGTCGAGCTTCTTGAAGGTGCCCTTGGCGACGAGCTCCTCGCACAGGCGCTCGTACTCGGCCTCGGATCCGTCACACCAGACCACGCTGTCCGGCTGCGTCAGTTCGGCGATCTCGTTCACCCAGGAGACGAGCTCCCGGTGGTTGGTGGGAACGGTGCCCAGGGTCTCTGAGAGAAGGGGAGCCGCGATGTCGCGCGCCACGATTGCTCCTATACGAGGGGTTTATAGGTTTGTGTTGCCCCGTGGGGGCTGCGACCCGGACGCTTCACTTGATTGTTCCCTCTGGCGCTCATCCGGTGCCGACCGCACTCATTTGATCATCCGATGCATCCGCGCATATGTCCAGAGGGCCTCACAAGTGAGCGGCGTGAGGATCGCCACTCGCCGGGTCGGCCTCCCGGTCACGAATCCGTCACTTGTACGCTCGGGTATCACCGTGAGCATCGCCACTTGTGCGCCACGGTTCCCCCTCGACTGATGCCTAACTTACGGTTGCGTAGGTACGATGCCGATATGACCGCTCCCGTCCCTGACGCGATCACGAACAGCAAGGCCAACAGCCCCGATTCGTCCGCGCTCGACGCTCTGCCGCTCCCCGATCTCGCCGAAGTGAAGCCACTGATGCGCGGCTGGCTGCACGCGGGCATGTTCCCCGCGGTGCTCGTCTCGGGCATCGTGCTCATGGCACTCACGGACTCCACCCGCGCACGCATCGCCTGCGGGATCTACGTCCTGACGGCCTGCCTGCTCTTCGGCACGAGCGCGATCTACCACCGCGGCACCTGGAGTCCACGCGCGGACGGCGTGCTGCGCAGACTCGACCACGCCAACATCTTCCTGATCATCGCGGGCACGTACACGCCGCTGACGATGCTGCTCCTGCCCGACGCCAAGGGGCAGTGGCTGCTCTGGGGCGTCTGGGGCGCGGCGGTGGCCGGCATCCTCTTCCGGGTCTTCTGGGTCGGCGCGCCGCGCTGGCTCTACACCCCGTGCTACATCGCGATGGGCTGGGCCGCCGTCTTCTTCCTGCCCGACTTCCTGCGGGCGGGCGGAATCGCCGTACTGGTCCTGGTGATCGTGGGCGGCCTGCTTTACAGCGCGGGCGGCGTGATCTACGGCATCAAGCGCCCCAACCCGTCCCCGCGGTTCTTCGGCTTCCACGAGGTCTTCCACTCCCTCACGCTGGCCGCCTTCGCGGTGCACTACGTGGGCATCTCGATCGTGGCGTACCAGCACGGGTAGAGCCTGACGGGCGCCACACCCCCTTCCCTCCTCATGGCCGCGGCTTTCGAGCCGCGGCCATTTGCGTGCGCGCGGGCGCGTCGACGCTCGTACGACTTGACGGTTACTCCCATTTGAGAGTTACTCTCATTTCATGGCCACTGTCACGAACTCGTCCGCCGCGCAGCGGCAGGACCCACGCCGCTGGTGGGCGCTCGCCGCCCTCGTCGCGAGCATGCTCGTGCTCGGTTTCGACATGACGATCCTCAACGTCGCCCTGCCGACGATGGCCGGGCAGCTCGACGCGAGTACGGGCGAGCAACAGTGGATGGCGGATGCGTACGTCGTCGTGTTCGCGGCCCTGATGCTCCCGGCCGGGCTCCTCGGCGACCGGTTCGGACGCCGCAGGATGCTGATCACCGGACTCGGGATCTTCCTGGTGGGCTCGCTGATCGGCGCCCTCGTCGACTCCGTCTCCCTGGTCATCGTGGCGCGGGCCGTCATGGGCCTGGGCGGCGCGCTCGTCATGCCCCTCGCCCTCGCCGTGCTGCCCGCGCTCTTCGCCCCCGGCGAGCGGACCAAGGCCATCGGCATCGTCTCCGCGGCCTCCGCGCTCGGCGCCCCGCTCGGACCGATCGTGGGCGGCTGGCTCCTGAACCACTTCTGGTGGGGCTCGATCTTCCTGATCAACGTCCCGATGGTCGCGATCGGGATCACGGCCTGCCTCTTCCTGCTCCCGGAGACGACCGATCCGTCCGCCCCCAAGGTCGACATCGCCTCCACCGCGCTCACCGCGGCCGGACTCGGCGCGCTCATCTACGCGATCATCGAAGCCCCCGTACGCGGCTGGGGCGACCCGCTGATCCTCGGCATGTTCGGCTCCGCCGCCGCCCTGATCACCGCGCTCGTCCTGCGGGAGCGGAAGATGCCGCGCCCGATGCTCGACATGTCACTGCTGCGCAACCGCGGCTTCCTGCTCAACACGATCGCGGCGACGCTCGTCATGTTCGTCCTGTCGGGCCTGATGTTCGTGCTTCCGCCGTATCTGCAGGCGGTGCTCGGCCATGACGCCTTCGGGACCGGCCTGCGGATGCTGCCGATGATGGGCGGGCTCATGATCGCCGCGAGAGGCGCGGAGCCCGTCGTACGCCGCTTCGGCGCGCGGGCGGCGATCAGCGCCGGGCTCGTCGTGCTCGCCTTCGCGGCGATCCTCGGCAGCCGCACGACCGTCGACTCCGGCTACGGCTTCACCGCGCTGTGGCTCAGCATCGCCGGGCTCGGCTTCGGCTTCGCCATCGTGCCGGCCATGGACTCGGCCCTCGGTGCGCTCCCCGTGGAGCGGGCGGGATCGGGCACGGGGCTCCTGATGACCGTGCGCCAGGTCGGCGGCGCCATCGGCATCGCGCTGCTCGGCTCGCTGCTCTCCAGCGTGTACGTCGACCGCCTCGACACCGCCAAGATCCCGGACGCGGCGGCGGATGCCGCGGGCGAGTCGGTGGTGGCCGCCCACGCGGTCGCCGAACGGCTCGGGGTGTCGCGCCTTGCCGCCTCCGCCGACGAGGCGTACATCGACGGCATGGTGACCGTCCTCCTCGTCAGCGGCATCGCGGCGCTGGTCACCGCGCTGCTCGTGGCGGCGCTGCTGCCGAAGGCTCCGCCGCCGGACGACGCCGACATGGCACGGCAGGCGGAGGATGCCCGACAATGAGCGCCATGACGGCCGCACGCACCACCCCTTCCGCGCACAACCCTCAGCTGGGACAGATGGGACACATGGGACAGCTCGGGCTCCGTGAGCGGAAGAAGCTCAAGACGCGCATCGCGATCCGTGAGGCCACGTACCGGCTGATCGACGAGCAGGGGTACGACGCGACGACGGTCGAGCAGATCGCGGAGGCCGCGGAGGTGTCGGCGTCGACCGTCTTCCGCTACTTCCCGACCAAGGAGGACATCGTCCTCACCGACGAGTACGACCCGCTCCTGGAGGAGGAACTGCGGGCGCGCCCCCTGGACGAGCCGATCGTGGAGTCCCTGCGGCACGTGCTGCGCAGGGCGGTGGGCCTCGGCTTCACCGAGGAGCCGGAGGTCTCACGCCTCCGCACCCGCCTGATGATCGAGGTGCCCGCCGTGCGCTCCAGGCTCCTGGAGAGCATGTCGGTCACCGGCCGGATGCTGTGCCGCGTCATCGCGGAACGCGTGGGCCGCGATCCCGAGGAGCTGGAGGTCCGGGTGTTCGCGATGAGCCTCACCGCGGCGCTCACGGAGACGGCGGCGTACTGGGCGGAGCACGGCCACGAGGACGACCTGGGCGAGCTGGTGGACCGGGCTCTGAGCATGCTGACCACCGGCTTCGGGACGGGTGCGCCCCAGGATTGACGCCGGTGCCTGCGGCCCGCGGAAAATCCCCGGCCGGCGCTGCGCCCCCATGCCATCCTGACCGCATGAATGGTCCGGAGATCCTCATCCACTTCGCCCCCGAGCTGGGGCTTTTCGTTCCGCACGGGCGAAGGGGCGGCCCCACCAAGGCAGTTACGGACGGCGTGTCCACGCTCGGGCACGTCGTCGAGTCGCTCGGGGTGCCGCTGACCGAGGTCGGCTCGCTCGTCGTGGACGGCGCCGAGGTCCCGGTCTCGCACATCCCGGCGGCGGACGAGTCGGTGGAGGTCCGCGCCGTCCTGCGCCCCCAGCCCGTCCCCGGCGCTCCCCTCCGCTTCCTCCTCGACGTCCATCTCGGCACGCTGGCCCGCCGGTTGCGCCTCCTGGGCGTCGACGCGGCGTACGAGAGCACGGACATCGGCGACCCCGCCCTCGCCACGCGCTCGGCCGCCGAGCGGCGGGTGCTGCTCAGCCGGGACCGGGGCCTGCTGCGACGCCGCGAGCTGTGGGCGGGGGCGTACGTCTACAGCGACGCTCCGGATGAACAACTCCGCGATGTGCTGGGCCGGTTCGCCCCCGCGCTGGCCCCGTGGACCCGGTGCACGGCCTGCAACGGCTCCCTGCGGGCGGCGACCAAGGAAGACGTGGCGGACCGCCTTGAGGGTGGCACGCGGGGGACGTACGACGTGTTCGCCCAGTGCGGGGAGTGCGGGCGGGTGTACTGGCGGGGGGCGCATCATGACCGGCTGGAGGGGATCGTGGCAGGGGCGGTGAGTGAATTTTCCCCGACCCCGCCCCTCAAACGCCGGAGGGGCTGAATCTTTCAGCCCCTCCGGCGTTTGAGGAGGGCCCTCGCGCCGAGCGAGTTTTCGGGAAGGGGCGGGATTGGGGAAAGCCCCGCAGGGACTGCCCGGCCCTCAGCCCGAAAGCTTCGCCGCCAGCTCCCCCACGTCAGTGGTAGGCGCGTCGCAGACGAACCGGCGGCAGACGTAGGCCGCAGGAAGCCCCTTCACGAGCCCCCTCCCCGCGAGCAGCGGAAGCTCGTCACCCTCAGAGCCGACAGCGACCACGGCCCCCGGCGCCGTACCGAGCAGCGCAGTGCGATGCAGCTCTCCCCCCACCGCACCGATGACGGCAACCTCACGGGGGCCGTCCAGCGCCGCCTCGGCCACCGCGAGCCCATGCCCGATGAACCGCGGCGCCCGAGGCGCGAGCCCCTTCACCACGCCCAGCGCCCGCTCCGCCGCGAGGCGATGCGGCTCGGCCCCGGTCTGCGCCGCGTACGAGAGCAGCGCCCCGGCGGCCGCGGTCCACCCGGAAGGCACCGCGTTGTCCGTGGGGTCCTGCGGGCGCCGGATCAGCTGCTCGGCGTCCGCGGCGGTGTCGTACAGGGACCCGGAATCCGCGTCCACGAACTGCGCGAGCACGTGGTCGAGCAGGAAACCGGCGAACTCCAGCCAGACCCCCTCCCCCGTCACGGAGGCCAGCGCGAGGAAGCCCTCGGCGACATCGGCGTAGTCCTCCAACACACCCGCGTTGGCGCCCACTTGACCGTCCTTGGACGTACGCGACAGCCGCGCCCGGTCGTCCATGTGCAGGCGCACGAGGAGGTCGCCGGCGCCGACCGCGGCCGCCACCAGGTCGGGCCGGTCGAAGTACGCGCCGACCTCCGCGAGCGCGGCGACGGCGAGACCGTTCCAGGCGGCGACGACCTTGTCGTCACGGCCGGGCGCGGGCCGCCCCGAGCGGGCCGCGAGCAGCCGCTCCCGGATCGAGTCGAGCCGCGCGGCATCCGCCACCACGCCCTCGACGAGCGGGAGTTGCAGCACCGACGCACCCTCTTCGAAGGTCCCTTCGTCGGTCACCCCGAAGCAGGTGGCGGCCAGCTCGGCGTCCGCGTCACCGAGCACCTCGCGCAACTGCTCCGGCGTCCAGACGTAGTACGCGCCCTCGATGTGCTTGCCCGTCGCGGCGTCCTCGCTGTCCGCGTCCAGCGCCGAGGCGAACCCGCCCTCGTTCGTGCGCAGTTCGCGCACCATGAAGTCGGCTGTCTCCAGGGCGACGCGCCGCGCGAGGTCCGAGCCCGTGGCCCGCCACAGGTGGGCGTAGACCCGGCAGAGCAGCGCGTTGTCGTACAGCATCTTCTCGAAGTGGGGCACGACCCACTCCCGGTCCACGGAGTAGCGCGCGAAACCGCCGCCCAGCTGGTCGTAGATCCCGCCGCGCGCCATCCGCTCGCAGGTGTCGGCCGCCATCTGGAGGGCGCCCTCCGAGCCTGTGCGGGCGTAGTGCCGCAGCAGGAACTCGACGACCATGGACGGCGGGAACTTGGGGGCGCCGCCGAAGCCGCCGCGCGAGGCGTCGTAGTCGCGCGTCAGGCCGAGCAGCGCCTGGGCTAGCTCATCCTCGCCGGGCAGCTCGTCCGAGCCGAACGCGAGCTGCCGGTCGGCGAGGTCCCGCACGATCTTCCCGGCGACGTCGGTGACCTCGTCGCGCCGGTCCGTCCAGGCGCGCCGGACCCCGTCGGCCACCTGCTGGAAGGAGGGCATGCCGTGTCGCGGCTCGGGCGGGAAGTACGTGCCGAAATAGAAGGGCTCGGCGTCGGGCGTCAGGAAGACCGTCATGGGCCAGCCGCCCTGCCCGGTCGCGGCCTGCACGGCCTCCATGTAGACGGCGTCGATGTCGGGCCGCTCCTCGCGGTCGACCTTGACGTTGACGAAGTGCTCGTTCAGGAAGGCGGCCGTGCCGGCGTCCTCGAAGGACTCGTGCGCCATGACGTGACACCAGTGGCAACTGCTGTACCCCACGCTGAGCAGCACGGGCACGCCCCGCTCCCGGGCCTGCGCGAAGGCCTCCGCCGACCAGGGCCACCAGTCGACGGGGTTGTCGGCGTGCTGAAGAAGATAGGGGGACGTTTCATGGGCCAGTCGGTTCGGCATGCCCTCCATCCTCGCGCACAGGGAAGGGCGCCGTGCGGGTGCCTGGGTTCGCGGCGAGCCGCGGTCAGGTGCCGCGGTCCCGCGTCGACTCGACCGCCGGTCCCACGTGATCCGCGGACTCCCTCGCGCCGGGGGCCCGTACGCAGGACACTTGTGACCGCAGGTGACCATTGCACTCGGAGGGGGACCCATATGCGGGACAGCCATCGGGCCGAAGCCGAGCGGCTGTTGGTGCGGGCGGTGGAAGAAGAGGTGCGGCGCTCCGGCGGGCGCATCGACGGGGGCGTGCTGCTCTCGCGGGCCCGGGGCGCGCTGGACGCCATGGGGCAGACCGCCGCCGAGGAGTACGCCGCCTATACGCAGGCAGTCGACGAGTCGGAGGCCGGGCAGCTCTCCTTCGGGCAGCGGTATGCCCGAGAGGGGGCGGGAACTCCCCTGCTGGTGGCCGCCGTTGCGGCCGTGGGCGCGTGTCTCGCCGACCTCGCCCTCGGGACCGGGGTGTCGACCGCCATGGGCGCGGGCGCCGCCGTCGCCGTCGTCGGCGCGGCCACCACCGTCCTGAAGGTCACCGCCGCCCATGTGCCCGCGGCGAGCCGCCGCGCCGGTGCCATCAGCCAGCCGGGCGGCCCCGAGCAGCTGCGGCTGCAGTGGCTGACGGCTCTCGAGGTGCGGGGCATCCGGCCGTTCCTGGACCAGCAGCGCGTACTGCAGGCCCCCTCCGGCAAGAAGAAGGCCTCGCCGCAGCTGCGGGGCACGGACAAGAGCGCGGCGGCGCGCAGGCGTACCGTACTGGAGCAGTCCTTCGCCCAACTGCCCGAGCCGGAGGGCCCGTTCGCCGGGCGGCGCACCGAGCTCGCGCGTGTCGCCCAGTGGGTGCACGCCGCGCGGGCCAGCACCGAGACCCGGCCCACCGTCGTCGTGCTGCACGGCGCGCCCGGCTCCGGGCGCTCCTCGCTCGCCGTGCGGGCCGCACACGATCTGCGGGACCAGTTCCGGGGCGCCTGCGTGGTCGACCTGCGGGGCGAGAGCTCCCAGCCGCTCTCCACGCGGGACGCGCTCCTGCATCTGCTGAATCGATTGGGCGCCCCGCGCGAGCAGTTGCTGTTCCGGGAGCGTTCGTCGCAGGAGCAGCAGGTCAGGCGACTGAGCGAGCTCTACCACCAGTACTTGACCGGGCTCGCCGTCACCGTCGTACTGGATGACGCGAGCGACGTCGAGCAGGTGTGCACGCTGGTGCCCGAGCGCTCCGACAGCCTGGTCCTCGTCACCACCCGCAAGCCCCTGGAACTCCCGGCCGACCTCCCCGCCTGGGTGCACCAGCTGCCGGTGGAGCCGCTCGACGCGGCGGGCTCGGAGCAGCTGCTCCGGGAGACCGCGGAGGACACCTCCGGGCCCTATGACGCCGAATCGGCTGACGCCGTGCGGGAGTTGTGCGGCGGACTGCCGCTCGCCCTGCGCGTCGCCGGATCCTCGATCGGCACGCGTACGACCCGCCAGCTCGCCGCCGACCTGGCAGCGTACGGCCCGGTGGAGCCCGTGGAGCGCGTCCTGTGGCTGCGCTACACCGACCAGTCGGAGCCGGCCCGCCGCCTCCTGCGCAGGCTCGCGCTCGCCGGGCGCGCCTCCATGGGGGCGGCCGCCGCCGCTGCCCTGCTCGGCGCCGACGAGCAGGAGGCGGCCCGCCAGCTGACCGCGCTCTCCCGCGCGGGCCTCGTCGACCACGTACGCGGCAGCCGCTACCGCCTGCACGATCTCGTACGCGCCTTCGCGCTCGCCCGGCTCATCGACGAGGAGGAGCCCGCGGAGCGCACCGCCGCGCAGGAACGCCTGGTCGTCAGCTACAGCGAACTCGCCGGATCGGTGATCCGCCTGGTCGACGGCAAGATGTCGACGCGGGCCGGCCAGTTCGACCGGCACGGCTTCTCCTCGCTCGAGGCGGCCCTGCGCTGGCTCGACGACGAGTCGAGCTTCATCACGGCGGCACTGCGGCACGCGGAGGGCGTCGACCAGGAGGCGGTGCTCCATCTCCTCGGCGCGCTGTGCGACTACTGCCTGCTGCGCGGCGACCTCTACCGCCTGGGCGAGATCAGCGAGCTGACGCAGGCCGTCGACCAGGGCCTTCTCACACGGAGCGTGCGGTGGCGCACCGGCATCGCGTCCCGTCAGCTCGGCGAGCTCGACCAGGCGCGGACGACCCTGACATCCGTCGTGGACCTCTACATGGAGGCGCACCAGGACGCGGGCGCCGCCCTCGCCCTGTGTTCGCTGGGGATCACCCTGCACCACCAGGGCAATCTGACGGAGGCGGCCGCGCGCCTGAGCGAGGCCCTCGAACTGCAGGACGCCGACGAACTCGCCGGTGACCGCGCCTGGACGATGCACGCCCTCGCCGCGGTGGAGCGCGACCGCTCCAACCTCAACAAGGCGCTGGGGCTCCTTGAGGCCTCCCTGGCCCTGCACCGCGAGAACGACTCCCTGCACGGCGAGGCCTGGGCGCACTTCCAGCTCGGCCAGCTCTGCCTGCGCATGGGCGACGTACCGCGCGCGGAGGAGCAGCTGCGGGGCGCCCTGGACCTGTACGGGCGCACGCGTGACGGCCGCGGCGAGGCCTGGGCCCTGACGCAGCTCGCGCGGGCCCGCCTGGTGGACGGCGACGCGTCGGCCGCGGTCGACGGGCTGCGGCAGGCGGTGTCCCGGCACCGCGACAACGAGGACGCGCGCGGCGAGGCGTGGAGCGCCTACTACCTGGGGCAGGCCCTTGAGGAGGCGGGCAGCCTCGACCAGGCGGTGCGCGAGCTCGAGCGCTCACGCACGATGTTCTCGCGGATGCGCGACGTGTACGGCCTGGCCTGCGCCCGGCACCACTCGGCCCGGGTGACCCGCGACCAGCGGGCCGCGCAGACGGGTTCGCTGCGCAATTCCGGCTTCGCCCGCCAGCTCCTGGTGGACGCCCGCGCCGACTTCCAGCGCATCGGCGTCGCGCACGGCGAGGCGTGGACGTGCCTGGAGCTCGCGGTCGTGGACGCGGGGAACACGCGTGCCCAGCAGGCGCTCGCCCTGTGCGACGAGGCGGCCGAGCTGTTCGCGTCGTACGGCGACCGCAGGGGCGAGGACTGGGCCCGCTTCCTGCGCTGCACCCTGCTGCCGTACGGGTCGCCCGGCGGCTGGGAGATCGGCACCGCCGTCGCCCAGGAGGAGCTCAGGCAGCTGGCACGCGCCGGTCATCCGACGCGCGACGGCAAGCTGGACGACTACATGGAGGCGTTCGGCCTGCTCCTGGAGCGCGGCGCCGACCTGGAGGCGGGCTGGCAGGCCTGGCGCCTGGGCATGGTGCCGAACCGCCACTCCCGAGAGGTGATGGGAGTGACGGTGGCGAAGGCGGGCTAGCCCTTGCGGGGCTCCGCCGACGAGGGCTCGCCCTCCGCGGCGGAGCCGCTGGAGCCCGCCGACGCGCCGGAGGAGACCTCCGCGGGCTCCTTGAAGTCGACCTTCCGCATGTGCTTGTTCATCGACTTCATCAGCCCCCAGACGGCGACAGCCATCACCGCGAAGACGATGAACCCGAGAACACCCGGGGTCACCTTGTCATCGTCGACCTCTTTGGCGAGAGGGACGAGATGCGTCATTGCCAGATGTACGTTCACGCTAGGCATTGTCGCGGATGCCCGCAAAGAGGTCGTCCTCGGGGAGGGATGTATCGACGAGCGACTTCGCGAGCTCGTACTCCTCCGTGGGCCAGACCTCCTTCTGGAGCTCCATGGGCACCCGGAACCAGCCGCCCTCGGGGTCGATCTGCGTGGCGTGCGCGATCAGTGCCCGGTCGCGGACCTCGTAGAAGTCGGCGCAGGGAACGTGCGTGGTCAGCGTCCGCTCGACCCGCTCGAACTCGTCCCACCGCTTCAGCCAGTCCCCGTAGGGCGATTCCAGGCCCTTGTCGAGCATGGCCTGGTGGAGCGCCTCGGTGCGCGGCCGGTTGAAGCCCTGGTTGTAGTAGAGCTTCTGCGGCTGGAAGACCGGGCCGTACTCGCTCTCCGGGTACTTCTCGCCGTCCGCCGCACCGTCGAACGCCACCATCGTGATCTTGTGGGTCATGATGTGGTCGGGGTGCGGATAGCCGCCGTTCTCGTCGTACGTCGTGATGACCTGCGGACGGAAGGAGCGGATCTGCCGGACCAGCTCACCGGCCGCCTTGTCGACGTCCTCCAGGGCGAAGCAGCCCTCGGGCAGCGGCGGCAGCGGGTCGCCCTCGGGCAGGCCCGAGTCGACGAAGCCGAGCCAGTCCTGCTTGACGCCGAGGATCTCGCGGGCCTCGTCCATCTCCTTCCTGCGCACCTCGTGAATGTTCTCCTGGATGTACTTGTCGCCCTGGAGCTTGGGGTTGAGGATGTCGCCGCGCTCCCCGCCCGTGCAGGTCACGACGTGCACGTCCACCCCCTCGGACACGTACTTGGCCATGGTGGCCGCGCCCTTCGACGACTCGTCGTCGGGGTGGGCGTGCACGGCCATCAGTCGCAGCTGCTCAGTCAAGACTCGATCCTCAGTGATCCGGCGCCGCCCTGGTCAATTCGGCGCAATGAACGGCTTCTATAGTGACGGAACCGGGGGGCAGAAAATTCCGGCATCCCCTTTTACTGGAGGACGATCATGGCGGCCGTGAGCGAGAAGCTCCCCGATGGCCGGTACGGCCGCGAGCGCACGGCCGACGAGCGCGCCGACCGGAAGCTGAAGGTCATCGGCTCGGTCCTCGGTGTGCTCTTCCTCGCGATGATCGGCTGGTTCGGATACGACTACGTCTCCGGCACCAAGGTCAGCGGCGAAGTGATCAAGTTCGACGTCGTCTCGGACAGCGCGGTCAAGGTGCACCTGGAGGTGCGCAAGGACGCGGACGCCCAGGGCTACTGCACCCTGCGTTCCCAGGCCGAGGACGGCGAAGAGGTGGGCCGCGCGGACTTCCGCTTCGACCAGAACGAGGGCCGGATCGACAAGGTCGTCACGCTGCGCACGAAGGCGCAGGGGACGAGCGCCGAGCTCCTCGGCTGCCACTCCGACTGACGCCGGCCGGTCCCACGCGTCACGCTGACCGGCCGACGCCCCGCCTGTACCGGCCCTCACCTGCGTTGACGTATTTCTGATGGCTTATGTCCTCCCCCTCACGCGCCTGAATTGTTAGGCTCGTGGTTTCGCCCACCCGTTAGGGAACATCCTTCTGGGTAGGGCGATGCTTTGTATTCCCAGTACCTACGAGGAGCACCTGTGACCCAGACCAGCGAGAACGTCACCTGGCTGACCCAGGAGGCGTACAACCAGCTCAAGGCCGAGCTGGAGTACCTGTCTGGTCCCGCGCGCACCGAGATCGCTACGAAGATCGCGGCGGCACGTGAGGAGGGGGACCTGCGCGAGAACGGCGGGTACCACGCGGCCAAGGAGGAGCAGGGCAAGCAGGAGCTCCGCGTCCGCCAGCTGACCCAGCTCCTGGAGCACGCCAAGGTCGGTGAGGCGCCGGCCGCGGACGGCGTGGTCGCGCCCGGCATGGTCGTGACGATCGCCTTTGACGGCGACGAGGACGACACCCTGACGTTCCTGCTCGCCTCGCGCGAGTACGCGAGCTCCGACATCGAGACGTACTCGCCGCAGTCCCCGCTCGGCAGCGGCGTGAACGGCAAGAAGATCGGCGAGGACGCGCAGTACGAACTGCCGAACGGCAAGCTCGCCTCCGTGAAGATCCTCCAGGCGGAGCCGTATCAGGCCTGAGGTCACTTCCACTGCCGAGAGGCCCCCGACGCCGAGCGCGCCGGGGGCCTTTCGCATGCCGGGAGCCGTACGGGGACGGCTCAGGCGGTGGCCGAGCGGTACTTGCGGACCGCGAGGGTGCGGAAGAGCACGACGATCAGGACCGAGTAGATCACCGAGGCCCAGACCGGGTTCTGCATGGGCCAGGCCGAGGAGTCCGAGACGCCGGGGTTACCGAAGAGCTCCCGGCAGGCCTGGACGGTGGCGCTGAAGGGGTTCCAGTCGGCGACGTGCCTCAGCCAGGGGGTCATCTGGCTGGAGTCCACGAACGCGTTCGAGATGAACGTGACCGGGAAGAGCCAGATGAGGCCGCCCGAGGTGGCTGCCTCCGGGGTGCGGACGGACAGGCCGATGAGCGCGCCGACCCAGGTGAACGCGTAACCGAGCAGGAGCAGCAGCCCGAAGGCGGCCAGGGCCTTCCCGATCCCCTCGTGGATGCGCCAGCCGACCAGGAGCGCGACGATCGCGAGGACGAGCAGGGTCAGCGCGGTCTGCACGAGGTCGGCGATGGTGCGCCCGGTGAGGACGGCGCCGCGCGCCATGGGCAGCGACCGGAAGCGGTCGATGAGGCCCTTGTGCATGTCGTCGGCGATCCCGGCGCCCGCGCCGGCGGTGGCGAAGGTGACGGTCTGCGCGAAGATGCCCGCCATCAGGAAGTTGCGGTAGACCTCCGGGTCGGTGCTGGAGCCGATCTTCATGGATCCGCCGAAGACGTAGCTGAACAGCACCACGAACATGATCGGCTGGATCAGACCGAAGATGACCATCTCGGGGATCCGCGACATGCGGATGAGGTTGCGCTTGGCGACGACCAAGGAGTCCCTGACGGACTGGCCGATGCCGCCCGCGGGCCGGGGGCCCGCCGCGGGCTTGGTGACGATGCCGGTCGCGGAACTCACTTGTCGGCCTCCTTCTTGGGCTCGGGCTTCGCGTGGGGCTCGGGCTTCGCGTCCTTGGGGTCGGTCCTGGCGTCCCCGTCGCCGCCTGCTTCGTCCACCTCGGCCACATGGCCCGTCAGCGAGATGAACACGTCGTCCAGGGTCGGGCGGCGCAGCCCGATGTCGTCGATCTCGACCCCGCGGGCGTCCAGCTCGCGGATGACCTCGGCGAGCAGCTTGGCGCCGCCGGAGACCGGGACCGTGAGCTTGCGGGTGTGGTTCTCGACGGCGACCTCGCCCTTGCCGAGGCCGCGCAGGACCTCGGTGGCCGAGGTGATGTCCGCGCGCTCGTGCACCACGACCTCGACGCGCTCGCCGCCCGTCTGCGCCTTGAGGTGGTCGGACGTGCCGCGTGCGATGACCCGGCCGTGGTCGATGACGCAGATGTCGTGCGCCAGGTGGTCGGCCTCTTCGAGGTACTGGGTGGTGAGCAGCAGGGTCGTGCCGCCGGACACCAGCTCCTGGATGACCTCCCAGAGCTGCTGCCGGTTGCGCGGGTCGAGGCCCGTGGTCGGCTCGTCCATGAACATCACCGGCGGCGAGACGACAAGCGCGGCGGCGAGGTCGAGGCGGCGGCGCATGCCTCCCGAATACGTCTTGGAGGGGCGGTCCGCCGCGTCGGCGAGATGGAACCGGTCGAGCAGCTCGCCCGCCCTGGCCTTCGCCTCCTTCGCCCTCATCTGGTAGAGCTGGCCGACCATTTGGAGGTTCTCGCGGCCCGTCAGGTACTCGTCGACGGCGGCGAACTGGCCCGAGAGACCGATCGACCGCCGCACTTCGTTCGGATGCTTCAGCACGTCGATCCCGGCGACGACCGCGCGGCCCCTGTCGGGCCGCAGAAGCGTCGTCAGACAGCGCACCGCCGTGGTCTTGCCCGCGCCGTTCGGCCCGAGGAGACCGAGCACGGTGCCTTCCGGGACATCCAGATCGACGCCGTCCAGAGCCTTTACGTCGCCGAAGGTCTTCACAAGGCCTTCGGCGTAGATGGCGCCTGGCATGTGGGTTCTCCCAGTGGTGTGGGTGACTTCCTACGGAAAAGCTTAGATTTGCCGGGTATCAAGCGCCCGGCGACCAGTGACGTGAGACACACCATAACGCGATACATCGCGTTCCTTCAACGGGGTCGGCGTGCCTGTGGACAACGCAAAATAGCGGGCAACCGCGCCCGGACGCAGGCGAATTTCACCGCGGGCGCCCTGCGCGCGACGCGGTCCCGTCGTCAGCTGTCGGTTCAGTCGGCTGACGGCCGCCGGCCGTCAGCCGATGACGGTGTAACCCGCCTCGCGCAGCGCCGCACCCACCTCGGTGCAGTGCGCGGGCCCCTTGGTCTCCAGCTGCAACTCCACCTCCACCTCCGTGAGTCCGAGGCGCGGATCGGTCCGCACGTGGCCCACGTCGAGGACGTTGGCGTCGACCACCGACAACACCCCGAGGAGCGTGGCCAGTGCCCCGGGCCGGTCCGTGAGACGCAGGCGCAGCGACAGGTAGCGGCCGGCCGCCGCCATGCCGTGGCGCAGGATCCGCTGCATCAGGAGCGGGTCGACATTGCCGCCCGACAGGAGCGCGACCACCGGCCCCTCGACATCCCGCGGCCTGCTCAGAAGCGCCGCGACCGGGCTCGCGCCCGCCGGCTCGACGACCATCTTCGCCCGCTCCAGGCAGAGCAGCAGCGCGCTGGACAGCTCGTCCTCCGAGACGGTCACCACGTCGTCGAGAAGCTCATCGATGATCTTGAACGGCACGTCGCCGGGCCGCCCGACCTTGATGCCGTCCGCCATCGTCGCCGGGTTCTCGATCGACACCGGGTGCCCGGCCGCGAGCGAAGGCGGGTACGCCGCGGAGCCCGCCGCCTGCACACCGATCACCCTGACGTCCGGGCGCACGGACTTCACCGCCACCGCGATGCCCGCCGCGAGCCCGCCGCCGCCGACCCCCAGGACCAGGGTGCGCAGCTCGGGGCACTGCTCCAGGATCTCCAGGCCCACCGTGCCCTGCCCCGCGATGATGTCGGGGTGGTCGAAGGGGTGGATGAAGACCGCGCCCGTCTCGTGCGCGTACTCCTGGGCCGCGGCCAGCGTCTCGTCGACCACCTGGCCGTGCAGCCGCACCTCCGCGCCGTACTCCCGGGTCGCGGCGACCTTGGGCAGCGGCGCGCCCACCGGCATGAAGACCGTGGACCGCACGCCGAGCAGCGAGGACGCGAGGGCCACACCCTGCGCGTGGTTGCCCGCGCTCGCGGCGACCACCCCCGCCGCGCGCTCCTCGGGGAGCAGGCCCGCGATCCGTACGTACGCGCCGCGCAGCTTGAAGGAGCCCGTCCGCTGGAGGTTCTCGCACTTGAAGTGCACCGGCGCACCCACGAGGCGCGACAGGTGCCTGCTGCCTTCCATCGCCGTCACCCTGGAGACGCCCGAGAGCATCTTCTGGGCGCCACGCACATCGTCGAGGGTGACCGAAGGCAAGGAGTGACGCGTGCGGTAGCTCATGACGGCCAGTCTCCCAGTTCACACCGGTGTCCTCCTGCGGTGACCACGGGGCGAGACTGGTTTGCGCAGCGCCGGTACGCCCCGCGTCCGGGCCGCGTACCCTGTCCCCCAACCCATCGCCCTCGCATGAAGTGAGCCCCCGGCCATGCCCACAACTCCGGACATGACGACCGCCAGCGATCCCGGCCTCCTCGACACGCTGCAGCACCAGGTGGCCGTGTTCGCCCGCCGTGCGGAGCAGACCCGCCTCGGCGGCGTAGGACAGGTCCGCAACTCCATGGACCGCGCCGCGTACCTGCTGCTCAACCGCCTCGACAAGGAAGGGCCGATGGGCGTCAAGGCGCTCGCGGCGAGCATGGGCATCGACTCCTCGACGGTCACCCGGCAGGTCGCCCCGCTGGTCGACACGGGTCTCGTCAAACGCACCTCGCACCCCGAGGACGGCCGTGCCGTGGTGCTCCAGCTCTCGCCGCGCGGCGAGGCCCGCCTGAACGAGGTGCGCTCGTCCCGGCGTGACCTCATGGCCGAACTGACCGGTGACTGGTCCCCGGAGGAGCGCGAAAGCTTCTGCACGCTCCTCACGCGCTTCAATTCGGCGCTCTCCGCCCGCCAGACCTCGCAGTCGACTCCGGACACGCCTGAATCCTGACGTCGACCGCTCCGGAGGGGTCCGCTTCCCCGGTCCGACCGCTCCTCGGGTTCCCGCCTCTTGACCTGGCCCAGGTGCCTGGCCTCATATGAGACCGGGGGCCCGGTCCCCTCCAGGCGGGAGGCGCGGTGCGCGAACGGCAGGCGTTTCTGAACGCCCGCCGGGCCCGGGAGTTCGAGGCGTTCGTCGCGGGCGCGGCAGGGCGGCTGCTGCATGCCGCGACACTCCTCACCACCGAACCGCCCGACGCCAACCCACGCGCGCGTGCCCTGCTGACCGCGTCCCTCGCGCACTCGTACGCGACGTGGGACCGGATGCGCGGCGAGGACCCGTACGACCGCACCCGCCAGCAGCTCGCCCTCCGCTTCGCGCGCGGCGCCTGGCGCCGGCACCGGAGCCACGGCGGCGTCCTGGCCCGGCTCACGCCCCAGGAGCGGCTGATCCTCGTGCTGCGGCTGTACGAGGGCGTCGCCGAGGAACAGACGGCGGCGCTGCTCGGCCTGCCCGCCGAACGGGTGGAGACGATCTGCGCCCGCGCCATGGAGACGGTGCTCCACCCGCCGCGCGGCCCGGCGCCCACCGTCCCCCTGGGAGAGGCGGCCCCGTCATGAACCAGCACGACCGCAAGGCGAACGAGGTCCGCCACCTCCTGGACGACGGGACACCCCCGTCCGCCCCGCCCGAACTCCACGAGGAAGCCGTCCGCCGCGGCGGCCGCATGCTGCGCCGCAGAAGGGCGCTGCGCCGGCTGCTGTGGCTCATGCTGCTCGGGGCGGCAGTCGTCTTCGCGGTGTGGGCGTCCGTCGAACAGCCCTGGGTGGAGCCCCCTTCTGAGACGACTCCACCCCTCACCCGCTGGTGACCGGACCCGATGCCGAGGGCGACTAGCCCAGCGCCTGCTGCAGATCGGCCAGCAGGTCGTCCGCGGACTCGATGCCCACGGAGAGGCGCACCAGGTCGGCGGGGACCTCAAGGGCCGAGCCCACCACCGAGGCGTGCGTCATCCGCCCCGGGTGCTCGATCAGGGACTCCACGCCGCCGAGGGACTCCCCCAGGGTGAACAGCTTCGCGCGGTCGCAGACGGCCACCGCCGCCTCCTCACCACCGGCGACCTGGAAGGACACCATCCCGCCGAACGCCTTCATCTGCTTGGCCGCGGTCTCATGACCGGGGTGCTCCGGAAGGCCCGGGTAGAGAACGCGCGTCACGCGCGCGTGCCGCGACAGCATCTCGGCGACCTTCGTCGCGTTCTCGCTGTGCCGGTCCATCCGGACGGCCAGCGTCTTGATGCCGCGCAGGACCAGCCACGCGTCGAAGGGCCCGGCCACCGCGCCCATCGCGTTCTGGTGGTACGCCAGCTCCTCACCGAGCTCCGGGTCGCTGACGACGAGGGCGCCGCCCACGACGTCCGAGTGCCCGCCCATGTACTTCGTCAGGGAGTGCACGACGACGTCCGCGCCGAGCGCGAGCGGCTGCTGCAGGTAGGGGCTCGCGAAGGTGTTGTCGACGACGAGCCGGGCGCCCGTCTCCTTGGCGACCTGCGCGACGGCGGCGATGTCCGTGATGCCGAGCAGCGGGTTGGAGGGGGTCTCCACCCAGATCGCCTTCGTGCGGTCGGTCACCGCGGCCCGTACCGCCGCCGGGTCGGAGGTGTCGGCGACCGACCACTCCACGCCCCACCGGGAGACGACCTTCGCGAAGAGCCGGAACGTGCCGCCGTACGCGTCGTTCGGGATGACCACATGGTCGCCGGGAGCGAGCAGCGTACGCAGGAGGCAGTCCTCGGCGGCGAGACCCGACGAGAAGGCGAGCCCGCGCCTGCCGCCCTCCAGGGCCGCCAGGTTCTCCTCCAGGGCGGTGCGGGTGGGGTTGGCGCTGCGGCTGTACTCATAGCCGCCGCGCAGACCGCCGACGCCGTCCTGCTTGTACGTCGACACCTGGTAGATCGGCGGGACGACCGCGCCCGTGAGCGGGTCGGCGGTGTTGCCCGCGTGGATCGCGACGGTCTCGAAACTCTGGCTGCTGAAGCTGTCACTCATGGGGCCAGAGCCTAGTCCGGGACGGGGGAAGAGCCGACGAGTTCGAGACTGGTTCGCCAAGTGTCAGACCAGTCTGGTTCGCTTGTACTCATGGAGATTCTCTGGGTGCTGATGGCGGCGATCATGATCGGGGCGGTGCTCGGCCCGTTCCTGCTGCGCAGGCGCGGCGGAATCCGCCAGGTCGCGCCCGGTTCACCGGACGCCGCGGACCCCGCGGACTACGGATTCGCGCGTCAGGAAGAGCTGGACATCCGCATGCCGGGCCCGGACCGCGACCTCCTGGACGTCCTTGACGTGGTCCAGCAGTCGCAGAGCTGGAAGGCGGCCGCGCAGCTGCTCGCGGGCACGGAGGTGCACGGCGAGGTGCGCTGGCAGCGCGTGCAGGCGTTCGCGGGCGCGGCGTCCCTGGAGCTGCAGCAGCGGCCCGGCGGGGTCAGCGACCAGCCCGGCGGCCAGTGGCTGCGGGTGTGGCGGGCCGAGGCGCCCAAGGACGCGGGCGGCGCCGCGGTGCACGCGGAGTTCCTCGTCCAGCAGGCCTGGCGGTCCTCGACCTCCGGGACGGACGAGTTCCGGATCATCCTGGAGGAGGCGAAGGAGGCCTGCGCGCAGGCGGCGCTCCTCTCCCCCGGCGACCCCGTCCCGTACATCATCGAGCTCTCGATCGCGCGTGGCCTGGCGTATCCGCGCGCGGAGTTCGAGCAGCTGTGGCTGAAGATCCTGGACCGCGCCCCCGCGCACATGGGCGCGCATCTCGCGGCCCTGCACTACTGGTGCGAGAAGTGGCACGGCTCCCGCGAGCTGGCGGCCGACTTCGCCGAAGCCGCGGCCGCCCGCGCGCCCAAGGGCTCCCTCCTGTCCGCGATCCCCCTGTTCGCGGTGTACGAGCATCTGCCCGAGGTGAACCTCGTCCGCGGTTTCTACGAGAGCGAGGTCGTCACCAAGGCCGTCGAGGGCGCGCTCTACGCAGTGCACTCGGCCCGCCCCGACGACCCGATGCTGGCGCACGTGCGGCACCTCCTGGTCTTCTTCCTGGTCCGCGGCGAGCGCTGGGGCGAGGCGATGAACCAGCTGATCCACGTGGACGGCCACGTCGGCGCCCTGCCCTGGACGGTCTCCCACGACCCGGCCGCGGACTACGCGGTGTACCGCGCGCTCGCGGTCGCGGGGTACGAGGCGAACGGCGGGAGCCCGGCGACGCTGTCGCACTGAGGCGTACGGGCGCGCGGGCCGAGTGAGCCGAGCAGACCGAGTAGGCCGAGTAGACCGAGTACAGGAATGCGACTCCGTCCCGGCACGTTGAAGCAGTAGCCGCCCGACCACGCTCCACCCCGCCCGCCCCAGGAGGAAAGCCACCATGCTCTTCGGCCGTACGCCCGAGCTCCCTACCCCCGAGCAGGCCCTCAAGGGCCGCGCGACCCCCGAATTCGAGGTCCCGTCCCGCCACACGGTCCTCGGCAACCCGCTCCTGGGCCCCTACCCCGACGGCCTGGAGATCGCGGACTTCGGTCTCGGCTGTTTCTGGGGGGCCGAGCGCAAGTTCTGGCAGACCGAGGGCGTCTGGACGACGTACGTCGGCTATCAGGGCGGCTCCACGGAGAACCCCTCGTACGAGGAGGTCTGCTCGGGCCTGACCGGCCACGCGGAGGTGGTCCGCGTCGTCTTCGACCCGGCCGTCGTCACGTACGCCGAACTCCTGAAGCTCTTCTGGGAGTCCCACAACCCCACCCAGGGCTTCCGCCAGGGCAACGACGTGGGCACCCAGTACCGCTCGGCGATCTACACCCACTCCGCCGACCAGGAGGCCGCGGCCGTGGCCTCCCTGGACGCGTACCAGCAGGTCCTCACCGCGGCGAACCACGGCACGATCACCACGACGATCCTCCCGGCGGAACCCCGCCCGTTCTGGCCGGCCGAGGGCTACCACCAGCAGTATCTCGACAAGAACCCCGACGGCTACTGCGGCATCGGCGGCACGGGCCTTCAGCTGGACAGCCCGTCGGAGACGAACTGGGGCCGGGCCTGCCCGACGGGGATCGCTCCGGCGCCTCAGGCCTCGGAACAGTAGGCCTTCGGCTCGGGCGCCTCTCCACTTGTCGTGGGCAGGGGCGCCGATGGGGCGGGAGGCACGTTTCTGCCTCTACCGGTCATCGGTGTGACGGCTTCGGCGTCCCGGAGCGTCAGCACGCCCCTCCGTCTCGGCGGTGGGCGGGTTGAGAATGAGGGTGCCTTCGACGACGGCGCGTGCGACACGGTCGATGCGCAGGCCGTGTCGGCGGGCATGGGCACGCAGGCGTTGGAAGGCCCAGTCCGGATCGGTCGCGTGGCTGGCGGCGATGAAGCCCTTCGCCTGCTCGATGGCGTTGCGGGTGTTGAGGGCCTGTTGCAGCTGGGTGCCCAGAGTGCGGTGATGGTCGAGGAGGGTCTGCTGGAGCAGGGAGATGGCGGTGGCGTCCGCGAGGGCGCGCGCCAGCTTCCGGTCGGCGCCGCCGAGCGCCTCAGGGGTGCGGCGGAAGAGATTGAGTACGCCGATGGTCTCCTTGCGCAGTTGTACCGGCACGGCGTAGACGGACAGGTAGCCGTTGCGGTGGGCATGCGCGCTGAACTCCGGCCACTGGGCGGGGTCGGGGTCGGAGCCGGTCAGATCGTGTTCGATGGGGTGCTCTTGCCGGTAAGCGGTCTGACCGGGGCCATGGCTGGCGTCGAGCGCGAAAAGCTCGACCAGGCGCACGCGTTCGGAGGTCGCTGCCACCAGCCGCAGCGGCCCGCCCGGAGCCGCCAGCATCACCCCCGCGTCGCCGATGTCCAGCAGCGAGGTGCAGTGCTCCGCGACCCGGTAGAGGAAGTCCGCCGGGTCGAAGTCATCGGCCAAGGTGTCGGCCAGATCGACGAACGCGGCAGTCAGTCGCTCCTCGCGTGAAGACCGCGAAGGCTGCGAAGACCGCGAAGGCTGCGAAGGCCTGGGACCGTCAACCCCGAGCGGTTCGGGTCCAGGGGGGGATGAGGGGACACAGGGGGCTCCAGACGTCGGCCTCAGCGAGGGGGGCCGAAAGCAGCCGAAAGCAGAGGACGGAAACTCAGACTAGGCGGAATACCTGAGCTGGGGTAACGGCGCGCGTTGTTCGCGCAGGCCGCACACCCTCTGCCGTCAGCGAATCTGCCGCGGGCCGAGAACCCTTACGTGGCGCGGGTGGCCGGTCGAAGGTGGTGGGACAGGGCAGCGGACGTCAGGCGCCGCTCCCACGGTCAGGAGGATGGACGATGCCACCCATCGTGAACGGCACGGGGTCCGTTGCCCCGTACGCCTCCGAGGGCGAGACGCCCTCGTCCCGGTTCGACGATCATCTGGCCGCGCAGTTGCTGACCCAGCGGATCGTCTTCCTCGGGACCCAGGTCGACGAGGTCTCGGCCAACCGGGTCTGCGCGCAGCTCCTGTTGCTCTCCGCCGAGGACCCGCGGACCGACATCAGTCTGTACATCAACAGCCCCGGCGGGTCCGTGACCGCCGGGCTCGCCATCTACGACACCATGCGGCTGATCCCGAACGACGTGTCGACCCTGGCCATGGGGTTCGCCGCCAGCATGGGGCAGTTCCTGCTGACCGTCGGCACCGCGGGCAAGCGGTACGCCCTGCCCAACGCGCGGATCATGATGCACCAGCCGTCCGCGGGCATCGGCGGGACCACCGCCGACATCGCGATCCAGGCCGAGAACCTGGAGTTCACGAAGAAGTCCGTCGAGCGGATCACCGCCGAGCACACCGGTCAGAGCGAGGACGTCATCTCGCGGGACGGCGACCGCGACCGGTGGTTCACCGCCGAGCAGGCCAAGGAGTACGGGATGGTCGACCAGGTGCTCGACTCGCTCGCCGATGTGCGCCCCGCGGCCTCCAAGCCGCGCATGGGGCTGGGGGTCTGACCGACATGAGCCAGTACACGATTCCCACCGTCGTCGAGCGCACCCCTCAGGGAGAGCGCGCCTATGACGTCTTCAGCAGGCTGCTCTCGGAGCGGATCATCTTCCTCGGGACCGAGATCGACGACGGTGTGGCCAATGTCGTCATCGCGCAACTGCTCCATCTGGAGTCCTCGAACCCCGAGCGTGAGATCGCCATCTACATCAACTCGCCCGGTGGTTCCTTCACTTCCCTCATGGCCATCTACGACACCATGAGCTTCATCAGCGCCCCGATCTCGACGTTCTGCGTCGGGCAGGCCGCCTCCACCGCCGCCGTGCTGCTGGCCGGCGGTGACCCCGGGCGGCGCTTCGTGCTCGAACACGCGCGGGTGCTTCTGGGGCAGCCCGCGAGCGGCGGGCAGCAGGGGACGGTCTCCGACCTCAGTCTCCAGGCCAAGGAGATGCTGCGGATCCGCGCGCAGGTGGAGGACGTGCTGTCCCGGCACTCGGGGCACGATGTCGCCACGCTGCGCGCGGACATGGACCGCGACAAGGTGTTCACCGCCGAGGACGCGGTGGCGTACGGGCTGGCGGACGAGGTGCTCAGCCGGCGGATGCTCGCCGCCGCTGCCTAGCCGCGTCCTCTGCCTACGCCGCCAGGCGGATGTCTCCCTGGTGCGGGGTCGTCGACCGCATGCGGTGCGTGGGCTGTGTGTGTTGCGTGTGCTGCGTGGAGCGGGTCAACTCGGTCTGGGCCAGGGAGAGGAGGTCCGCCAGGCTCAGGCCCAGTGCGCGGGCACCGGCCGCGAGGACTTCGGACGAGGCCTCCTTGCGGCCGCGCTCCACCTCGGAGAGGTACGGCATCGAGATGCGGGCCGCCTCGGCGACATCCTTGAGCGTCCGCTCCTGGGCGAGGCGCTCACGGCGCAGCACGTCACCGACCACGTCCCGCCACAGGGGCTCTTTCGCCGCCGGTGTCACGGGAGTTGTGCGTACGGGGGCCGGGGCGGCCCGGCGCGGTTCCGTGCGCGCGGCGTGGCGCGGGCGCAGCGGAATGACGCGGGCCTGCTGCTCGCCCTCCGCTGCCTGCCGCTCGCCCTCCGGGGCCTGCTCCGGCTCGTGGTACCGCTCTTGGCTGCTCACCCCTTCAGCGTAGGAGCCGCCCCGGCCTCCCGTCAGCGATCAGCGTTCTGCCACCGGCGAAACCCACCTCAGCTCATCCCGCCGCCTCAGACCAGCGCCTCAGACCAGCGCCTCCGCGAGCGCCTCCGTCGCCTTGATCACCCAGGCGGGGTCCCCGTGCCGCAGCCCCCAGTGCGCTGCCGTCACCGCCCTCGCCTGCGCCCACCGCCTGGCCCGTTCACGGTCCACCTCGGCCGCGTCGGCGAAGACGGCGAGGCGGCGCAGGGCGGCGGCGCGCGGGTCGGGAGCGGTGAGCAGGGGTTCGAAGCGGGAGCGCAGCAGGGTGATCGAGTCGTACGCGGGGTCGCCGACGTAGCCCTTGGGGTCGATGGCCAGCCAGGGTTCGCGTTCCGACCTCAGGACGTTGGTGAAGTGCAGGTCGCCGTGGATCAGGGTGTCCGGCTGGTCGGCGCCCAGTTCGCGTACGGTCGCGATCGCCGCGGCCACCACGCGCGCGGGCAACGGCGAGCCCAACTCCCGGTCCTCGTCCCGCAGTTCACACTCCCACTCCCCAACGAGCGAGCTCATCCGCGGCAGTCCGTCGGGCGCGGGCACGGCGAGGCGGCGCGCCAGGCGTCCGGCCACGGCCACCGCCTCGTCGGTGTCCTCGACGTCGGCCAGCGAACCCCCGCCCGCCCCGGTCTCCGCTCCCGCCCGCTCCAGGAGCATCGCGAACCGCGCGTCGTCCCGCTCGTACAGGCGGACCGCGCCGCGGCCCGACCACACGGCGAAGGCGTGCGGCTCGTACACGTTGCCGGGGTGCGGGAAGGAGATCTTCAGGACGGCGGGCGCCCGGTCGTACCGACGTCTCACGGGGACGACGAGGCCGACCTGCCCGTGCGTGGCTGCTCGCGTCGGCTCGCAGTCCCAGCGCCGGAGCAGTTCGTCGGCGAGACCCGGCAGCGTCGCGAGCCATGCCCGGCCCCGCTCGCCCTCCCGCTGGGCCGTGTCGAGCGCGAATCCCTCTGGTACCTCGATGGGTGTCCCGGTCATCCCGGCACCCTAGGGCTTGTCGCCCGCCGACCGCCGACCGCCGCCTGTCACCTGCTGCCTGTCACCTGCCGCCCCGGCGAGGAGGCCGAGGGCGGCCGGTGGCTACCGTTCACCCCATGCCCTTCGCCGAAGCCGCCGACGGTACCGCCCTGCACTACGAGATCCACGGTTCGGGCCGCCCCCTGGTGCTGCTCAGCGGGCAGTCCAACAGCCGCCGCTGGTGGGACCCGGTGCGGGACGACTTCGCCGCCGCGTACCGGACCGTCGTACTCGACTGGCGCGGCACCGGCGGGAGCGGCCGCCCCGACACCGACAGCTACAGCACGCCCGGCTTCGCCCGCGACGTCGTCGCCGTGCTCGACCACGCGGGGATCGACCGCGCCCATGTGTACGGCACGTCGATGGGCGGCCGCGTGGCCCAGTGGCTCGCCGCCGATCACCCCGGACGGGTCGACCGGCTCGTCCTCGGCTGTACGTCACCGGGGGCGCCGCACGGCGTCGAGCGCGGGCCCGAGGTGCGCGCGGCCCTCACCCAGGCCGATCCGGCGGCCGCGCAACGCGCCCTGCTGGAGCTGATGTACACCCCGGGCTGGATCGCCGGGCGGGAGCGTGGACCCGGGAAACCCGTGTTCCACACCGTCGGCGACCCGGACATGCCCCCGCACGCCCGCCGGCGCCATCTGCGGGCCAGCGCCCGGCACGATGCCTGGGGCGCGCTGAAGCGGATCACGGCGCCGACGCTCGTCGTGCACGGCACCGACGACGTGTTCAATCCGGCCGCCAACGCGCCCCTGCTCGCGGAACGCGTCCCCGGGGCCCGGATGCGGCTCATCTCCGGTGCGCGGCATGCGTACTTCGAGGAGTTCGCGGAGGTCGCGACGCCGCTCGTGCTGGACTTCCTGGCGGAGGAGAGGGCTTGAGGGCTCAACTTCCGCTGCCGTACGGCCTGGTGAGGATCTCCAGGCTGTGGCCGTCCGGGTCCTCCCAATAGACGCCCCGGCCGCCGTCGTTGGTGTTGATCTCGTTGACGACCGTGTGGTGCGGGTCGGCCCAGTGGGTGAGCCCCGCGTCCTTGATGCGCCCGAAGATGGTGTCGAACGCGTCGTCGGAGACCAGGAAGGCGTAGTGCTGGGGGGTGATCGGCCGGCCGTCGCTCTCCATGTAGTCCAGCGTCACGCCGTTGGGGATCTCGACGGGGAGGAACGGGCCGTACTGCGGACTGACCTCGAGGCCGAGGATGTCGGCGAGGAAATGGGCGGACGCCTTCTTGTCCGTCGCCGTGACGATGGTGTGGTTGAGCTCGATGGACATCGTGCGACCTCTTCCCGTGCGTCTGGGGTGCCCCCGTGGACGACCACCACACTAGGCACGGGTCACGCGCCGGGCATCGGTCACAAGGCCCCCCACCTGGTGCGCAATGCGTCCTAGGGCCGTGGGCCGAGTCGAGATCCGGCCACCCGCCC
Organism: Streptomyces sp. NPDC054872; assembly: GCF_053610705.1. Classification (NCBI taxonomy): domain Bacteria; kingdom Bacillati; phylum Actinomycetota; class Actinomycetes; order Kitasatosporales; family Streptomycetaceae; genus Streptomyces; species Streptomyces sp. NPDC054872. The sequence continues at coordinate 95,509 of NZ_JBSGYY010000008.1, forward strand.
CGCTTTCACGAACGACGGCGTAGCCCGGCCAGGAGCCTTCGACCTCGGCCGACCGGCCGCCGTGGACAAGGGATCGGCCGTCGAGCGCTTCCAGTGTCGACTGGAAGCGCTCGTTGCAGGTGAAGACGTCCTCGCCGGGCGAACGACTCAGATCGTGGCCGCGTCGATCACGAAGCGGTAGCGCACGTCGCTGGCGAGGACGCGCTCGTACGCCTCGTTGATCTGGGCGGCGTCGATCAGCTCGATCTCGGAGCCCAGGCCGTGCTCGGCGCAGAAGTCCAGCATCTCCTGGGTCTCCCGGATGCCGCCGATCATGGAGCCCGCGAGGGTCTTGCCGCCGCCGATCACGGAGAACAGGTTGAGCGAGACCGGCTCCTCGGGGGCGCCGACGTTCACGAAGGCGCCTTCCGGACGCAGCAGGCCCAGGTACTTGTCCAGCGGCAGCGGCGCGGAGACCGTGGAGAGGATCAGGTCGAAGGAGCCCGCGAGCTGCTCGAAGGTGGCCTCGTCGCTGGTCGCGTAGTAGTGGTCGGCGCCGAGGCGCAGGCCGTCGTCCTTCTTGCGCAGGGACTGCGAGAGGACGGTGACCTCGGCGCCCATGGCGTGCGCGATCTTGACGCCCATGTGGCCGAGCCCGCCGAGGCCGACGACGGCGATCTTCTTGCCGGGGCCCGCCTGCCAGCGGTGGAGCGGGGAGTACGTGGTGATGCCGGCGCACAGGAGCGGCGCGGCGACATCCAGGGAGAGGCCGTCGGGGATGCGGACGGTGAAGGCCTCGTCCACGACGACGTGCGTGGAGTAGCCGCCGTAGGTCGGCTCGCCGTCCTTGCCGAGCGCGTTGTACGTCTGGACGTTGCCCTGGTCGCAGTACTGCTCCAGGCCCGCCTTGCAGTTCTCGCACTCGCGGCAGGAGTCGACCATGCAGCCGACGCCGACGCGGTCGCCGACGGCGAACTTGGTGACGGCGGAGCCGACCTCCGTGACGACACCGGCGATCTCGTGGCCCGGGACCATCGGGAAGATGCCCTCGCCCCAGCCGTCGCGCGCCTGGTGGATGTCCGAGTGGCAGATGCCGGCGTACTTGATGTCGATCAGTACGTCGGACTCGCCCACCGGGCGGCGCGGGATGGTGGTCCGCTCCAGGGGGGCCTTGGCGGACGGGGCGGCGTAAGCGGAAACGGTGGTGGTGCTGGTCTGTGCGGTCATGTCCTCCACCGTGCCAGCCTCGCGGACATCTACCCAGGTCACGGCTCTGCCTACGTCCAGTGGTCCTACTACTGGCGGGGACAGGCTCGGATGCGTACGACCCCTGATACTGGAATGCATGGACGCCGACACCGGGCAGCCCCCGCACTCCCCCGCCGCCCCCGAGCCCCTCGACGGCCGGGCCGAGCTCAGCGAGTTCCTGCGCACCCGCAGGGCCCGGCTGCAGCCGGAGGACGTCGGCCTGCCCAACTTCGGGCGTCACCGGCGGGTGCCGGGGCTGCGCCGTGAGGAGCTCGCGCAGCTCGCGGGGGTGTCCGTGGCGTACTACACCCGTCTCGAGCAGGGCAACGGCCGCAATGTCTCGGGCGAGGTCCTGGACGCGATCGCGCGTGCCCTGCGCCTGACGGATGCCGAGCACGCCCACCTGACGCATCTGGCCAAGCCCAAGCAGCACAAGAAGAAGCGCGCGGCCCGTCCGCAGAACGCGCGCCCCGCGCTGCTCCAGCTCATCGACGCCATGGACGGCATCCCCGCCTACGTGGTCGGCCGCCGCTCGGACATCCTCGGCTGGAACCGCATGGCCGCGGCGCTCTTCGGCGACTGGGGCGCGCTGCCGCCCGAGGAGCGCAACTGGGCGCGGATCTGCTTCCTGCACCCCGAGTCGCGCGCCCTGTTCCGGGACTGGGAGCAGAAGGCGTCGGACATCGTGAGCTTCCTGCGGATGGACGCGGGCTGTTTTCCGAACGATCCGCAGCTGTCGGCCCTGGTCGGCGAGCTCTCCGTGAAGAGCGAGGAGTTCCGGGGGCTGTGGGCCACGCACGACGTGCGGGAGAAGGGGCACGGCGTCAAGCGCCTGCACCACTCCCTGGTGGGCGATCTCACCCTGTCGTACGAGACGCTGCGACTGCCCGACGATCACGACCAGTCACTGGTGACCTACCACGCGCAGCCGGACTCGGCGTCGGCCGACGCGTTGCGGCTGCTCGCCAGCTGGGGAGCGGACGCGGCGCGCGCGGGTGCGGCGAGGAGCAAGAGCGAGTAGCCGCCCTCCGCGTGCGCCGCACCCGGGCGTCAGGGCTGGTACGGGGGTGCCGCGCCCCAGTTCCACAGTGGCACCGGCTGGTCGGCGGGGCGGGTCGCGTCCGGGCCCGAGAAGTAGACCGCGAGGCGGGTGCCCCACTCGACGTAGGCGACGAAGGCGGAGCGGAACTCGGCGTCCGTCGGCAGACCCGCGTCGTCCGCCGCGTCCTGCATCAGGTTGACCCAGCGGCGGCGCTGGGGCTCGGTGATGCCCTTGCCGAGGTGCTTGCCGACCATCCGGGCGTGCCCGCCGTGCTCACCGGAGTACGTGTCCGGGCCGCCGAAGACCTCGCCGAGCCACTGGGCGACGTGCCGGGCGTGCTCGGCGGGCAGGCCCTCGAAGAGCGGGGCGAGGAGGTCGTCCCGCAGCACCTTCTCGTAGAAGACCTCGGTCAGCCGCGCGAGGCTCTCCTCGCCGCCCGCCCACGAGTAGAGGGTCGGTGTCGAGGCGCCCGTGCCGCGTACGGCGGTGGGCGTGTAGTGGCGCATCTCCTCGATGTTCTCGACGTACGGGCGGATCTCCGCGAAGAAGTCGCGGAAGAGCTCCGAACCTCTGAAGCCCTCCAGGTGGTCCTTGGTCGACGTCCAGGTGATGCGGAGGATGAAGTGCTCGAAGTCCTCCTCGCAGCGGGCCAGTTCGAAGTCGACGCACTGCGGTGCCGCGGCGAGCGGCGCGGCGGCGCGGGTGTAGGCGGAGAGGAACTCCGGGGAACGCTCGGGCGGTATGCGGTAACGGATGTACTCGACGGTGTGGGCGGTCATGTGACGTCGGCTTCCTGTGGAGTGGATGGTGCCGGCACGCGTGCTCCCCAGTCCCACAGCGCTTGCAGGACCGGGCCGAGTTCTTTTCCGTGGGGGGTGAGTTCGTAGGTGACCGTGGGGGGCCAGCCGGGGGTCCTGGTGCGCAGGACGACCCCCGCGGCGACCAGCTGGGCGAGCCGCTCTGTGAGCACCTTGTCCGACAACGCGGGGAGCGCGGAGGCCAGTTCGCTGTACGCGTAGGCGCCGCCCGGCAGCAGCTCCCGGACGATCAAGGTGGTCCAGCGGCCGCGCAGGGCGGCGAGGGTGATCTCCACGGGGCAGGCGGGCGTGGGGGCGGCGACCCGCGCCCTGGGATCGTCCGGCAGCCCCTGCCGATCCGGCCCCTGGCTTACCGTTCGGTGAGTCACGACAGCGCCTCCTACGGTTGCGGGAACCGAGCCGGTCCGGCCTTTCCAGGAGAGTCGCACATGCCGAACATGCCCCTGCCCACCCGTGCCGAGGACGTCCCCGCCGCCTTCGCCGATCGGTTCAACAGCGGCGATCCGGACGCGGTGCGCGAACTGTACGAGGAGCGTGCCGCGTTCGTGCCGGAGTCGGGTGCCGCGGTGCACGGATCGGACCGGATCGCCGGGGCGAACGCGCCGTTCCTCGCGATCGGCCTGCCCCTCTCCGTGCGTCCTCGCCATGTGCACGTGTGCGGGGAGATCGCGCTGCTGGTCGTCGACTGGGAGATCGAGGGTGTCGTGTCCTCCACGGCCACCGACGTGGCGCGCCGCGGCGCCGACGGGTACTGGCGATATGTGATCGACAGTCCCTTCGGCGCCGCGGTTCCCGCCTAGACGCTCAGACAGCGCGTGGTGCGGCTACTTGCCGTAGTACGCGTTGTAGATCGAGAGCGTCGACTTGTTCCCCTTCTTGTCCGTGATCTTGGCGTGGAAGGAGATCCCCTTGCCCGCGGCCGGGTTCTTGACCTTGATCTTGCCGCCGCTGACGGTGGCCTTCTTCCAGGTCTGGCCGTAGTCGTACGACACGTATGCGGCGAGGGACTTGAGGTTCGAGCCCGCGGCCGCGCCCTGCACCGTCACCGGCACGGACTGGGTCTCGCCGGCCTTGGCCTTGCTGCTCAGGTCGGTCGCCGCGGCGAACCGCGCGGTGGAGACCGGCAGCTTGGCGCTGTCGGCCTTCTTGGAGCGGAACGTCCAGCTCGCGTCGATGCGCGTGGAGGCCGCGGCCACCTTGACGCTGCGCTTCACGGACGTCGACAGCTTGTACTCGGCCTCGGCCGCGGGGACCTTGAACGAGGCGCCGCCCGCCACCGGGTCCTCGTTCTCGCCGATCTTGGTGGCGCCCTTGTAGAGGGTCGTCTTCACCGACGAGTAGAGCGAGGAGCCCACGTGCGTCTTGCCGTCGGCGAACAGCGGCAGACTGCCGGTGATCTCGTTGTCCTGGCGGAAGACGCCGTAGTTGCCGCCGATGCGCGGGCCGAAGACGGCCGTGTTGAACGTCTTCTCGTAGCTCTTGCCCGCCGCGAACTTCTGCGCCGCGCCCAGCGTGTAGGCCGCGTCGATGATCGGCCAGCCGTCCGGGTCGACCCCGGTCTGCTGCTCGAAGTTCATGTTCCACTTCACGTCGTCGGCGGTGGACAGGTACAGCGTCCGGGTGCCGGGCAGCTGGGTCGGGATGCCGATCGAGGAGCCGCTCGAGCTGCCGGGGAGCCAGCCCGTGGCGTTGAACGTGCCCTTCTTGCCCTTGGCCGACGCGCCCAGGTTCGCCTTCACCGTGGCCAGCTCGGACGCCTTGTAGTGCTTGGTGTAGCCCGTGGCGACCTGCTTGACCTCGCCGCCGAGCACGGTGTTGTACTCGGCGAGGTCACCCGCGGTCCAGTGGCCGTCCCACTGCTGGGACAGCGAGCCGTCGGTGACCTGCGGACCCAGGTGCGCGCTCCGGAAGTTGGTGTACCCGCCGTCGAGCCACCAGCCGAAGGAGTAGCCGGTGTGCGGCGTGTCGATCGAGAACTCGGGAGAGGCGAAGTACGGCTTGGCGTCCGCCGACGGGACGGTGATGTCCACCGGCTTCGTCTTGCGGGCGTCCAGCGTCACCGTCGTGTCCTTGGTGACGCTCAGCTTCGGCTGGGCGATCCAGTCGGCGCCCTTGGTGAAGTCCGTCGGGTCGGCGTACATGCCGGTGTTCAGCACGTAACCGCCCTTGGGGACCCGGATCTTGACCGTGCCGGAGGCGTCGAACGGGTTGTACGACTTCCGGGTGGCGAGCCCGGAGATGCCTTCCAGGTCACTGTCGTAGTACTTCGGTGCCTGGCCGTCACGCCCGATGTGCTTCAGCGTCAGGTCGTACGACTCGACCTCGCGCTCGACCGCGGCCGCCGTGCGCACGGACTGGCCGCCGCCCGTCGCCACGACGTACGCGGAGTACGCGCCGTCGACCGTTCCGCCGAGCTTGGTGTCGGTGGTCAGGTCGACCGAGGCGCTGCCGCCCGCGGGGACCTTCACCGTCTTCGCGCCGAGCTTGAAGAAGCCCGCGGGAGCCGGGGCGCCCTTGGGGTTCGTGCCCGTCACGGCGAGGTCGAGGGTGACGTCCTCCTTGCCGAGGTTCTTGTACGTCACCTTCTTCGTGACCGGCTTGTCGTCGGTGTGCGGCCACGCCTGCGGGGCGAAGGACAGCGACACCGGCTCCGCGACGACCGTCTGCTTGATGGCCTTGTCGACGGCGATGCGGCCCGAACCCTGCTGGAACGGCGTGTACTTGCCACCCTTGGTGGAAGCGGTGAGCGCGCCCTTGAGCTCGGCGTACTTCCAGTCCGGGTGCTGCTGCTTGAGCAGCGCGGCGGCGCCCGCCACGTGCGGGGTCGCCATCGACGTACCGGAGATCGTCAGATAGCCCTCGGGCTTCTGGCCGACCTCCTGGTCGATGACGCTGCCGGGTGCCGCGGCCGCGGTGATGTCCACGCCGGGTGCGGTGACGTCGGGCTTGATGGCTCCGTCGCCGACGCGCGGACCCTGACTGGAGAAGTCGGCGAGCTTGTCGTTGTCGTCGACGGCGCCGACCGTGAGGGCGGCGTCCGCGCTGCCCGGTGAGCCGACGGAGCCGGGCTCGCCGTCGTTGCCCGCGGCGATCGCGAAGAGGATGCCCTTGTCCGCGGAGAGCTTGTCGACCTGGGCTTCGAGGGGGTCGACACCGGGGGTGTCGCCGCCGCCGAGGCTCAGGTTCACGATGTCGGCGCCCTGCTCGGCCGCCCAGTCCATGCCCGCGATGATCCCGGAGTCGTCGCCGGAGCCATTGTCGTCGAGGACCTTGCCGTTCAGGAGCTTGGCGCCGGGCGCCACTCCCTTGAGCTTGCCGCCCGACTTCGCGCCGGTGCCGGCCGCGATGGAGGCGACGTGGGTGCCGTGGCCGTAGCGGTCCTTGGCGTCCGCCGCCGGAGTGAAGTTCTTCTCGGCGACGACCTGGTCCTTCAGGTCGGCGTGCGTGGCGTCGACGCCGGTGTCCAGGACGGCGACCTTGACGCCCTTGCCGTCGAAGCCGGCCGCCCACGCCTTGTCGGCGCCGATCTGCGGCACGCTCTTGTCGAGGCGCGCCTTGCGGACGCCGTCCAGCCATACGCGGCTGACCCCGGACGCGGTGGCGCCGCCCTTGTCGGCGACGAGCGCCGACCACAGGTCGGTGGCGTCCTGCTTCGGCGTCGTGATGGCGTCGGCGTTGAGGGACTTCAGGGTCCTGCGGACCGTGGTGTCACCCGCGGCGCGCACATCGGACCTGGCTCCGGCGGCCGATCCCTTGTAGCCGACGATCAGCTTCAGGCCCTTCTGCTGGGCCCTGCGGTTGTCCTTCTTGCTCAGCTCGGTGACGTCGAAGAGCCGCTGGTCGAGCTTGCCGGTGGCTATCAGATGCTGAGCGTCGGCCGGGATCACGAGGCTGTGGCCGCCGACGCGCTTGGTCTGTACGGGTATCCGCTCACGTCCCTCGGCCCGCTCGAAGGCGGTGACGCGGCCCTTGGCGTCGGCGGTGACGCGGTCGCCGGTGATGAGGGTGATGCGGTGCGTGGTCTGTGCGGCGCTCTTGAGGCCCGCCGGCTGCGCGGCTGCCGCGTCCGGCGACTGCTTCGCCGCCGACGCCGGGCTGGTCATGCCCGCGGCGAGGGCCACGGCCGCCGCTGTGGCGATCGTGGCCCCGTAGGCTCTCTTCACTTTTCTGCGCAAGTCTCCCCCTGGAGGTCAAGGGGCTCTCGCCCCTGGACGAGGAAGTATCGCCCAGGGTCGAACATCTGCTCAATAGTGCGTCAGGAGTGACGAGTTGGCAGAGGAGTGGCCATCGGGCGGGGGCCACCGGTCGGGGTCACCGGTCGGCGCGTTCCGTGACCTTGATCTGTCCGCGCTTGATCGTCGCGAGGCGCGGGGCCTTGCGCGCGATGGCGCTGTCGTGCGTGACCATCACGAACGTCAGGCCGTGCTCCTTCCAGAGCCCTTCGAGCAGCTCCATGATCTCGTCGCGCATGGACTCGTCGAGGTTGCCGGTCGGCTCGTCGGCGAGCAGCACCTTCGGCCGCTTGACCAGGGCGCGGGCGATGGCCACGCGCTGCTGCTGGCCGCCGGAGAGTTCGGCGGGCAGATGGCTGCGTCGTTCGCCGAGGCCCACGGAGGCCAGGGCGTCGGCGGCGCGTTCGCGGCGGTCCGCGGCGCCGAGGCGCAGCGGGACGAGCGCGGTCTCGACGTTCTCCTGGGCGCTGAGCGTGGGGATCAGGTTGAAGGCCTGGAAGACGAAGCCGATGGACTCGGCGCGCACCTTGGTCAGCCGTGCCTCGGGCAGGACGGCCAGGTCGACGCCGTCGAGCTCGACGCTGCCGGACGACGGCCGGTCGAGCCCGCCGAGCATCTGCAGGAGCGTGGACTTGCCGCCGCCCGTCGGGCCCTGGATGACGAGCCGGTCACCCTCGCCGATGGCCAGGTCGACCCCGGCGAGCGCGTCGACGGTCTCCTTGCCCCTGCGGTACTGCTTGGTGACGTCCTTGAGCTGATACATGGTGTGACTCCTGCGATACGTAAGGGGGTTGGCGGCTCGATCGGGTCGTGAGAGCCGCCTACTCGACGCGGCGCAGGGCGTCCGCGGGCCGCAGCCGCGAGGCACGCCAGCCGCCGAAGGCACCCGCGACGAGACCGCCGGCCACGGCGAGCCCGACGGCGAGCGCGATGGTGGTGGCGCTGACGGGAGCGGTCAGCGAGATGTCCAGGGCCTTCGACGCCGACTCACCGAGAGCGGCGCCCGGGCCTCCGCCGCCGGGGCCGCCGCCCATCATTCCGCCGCCCGACTGACCGCCCGCCGAGCCGAGCTCCGCCGTCAGGGTGGGGCTGATCGCCGTCACGACGTACGCCCCGCCGAGGCCGACGGCTATGCCGAGCACGCCGCCCACCAGGCCGTTGACGACCGCCTCGCCGATGACCTGCCGGGTGACACGGCCGCTCTTCCAGCCGAGCGCCTTCAGGGTGCCGAATTCCCGTACGCGACGGCTGACGGCGGAGGACGTGAGCAGCCCCGCGACCAGGAAGGCCGCGACGAGCACGGCTATGGACAGCCACTTTCCGACGCTGGAGGCGAGGTCGGACGCGGTGGAGAGCGAGCCGGAGACGGTGTCGGCGAGGTCGGCAGACGTGGTCACGGTCGTGCCGGAGACGTTCTTCTGGATGGCGCTCTTGACCGCGTCGATCCGCTGCGAGTCCGCGGCCTTCACGTACACCGTGGTGATCTTGTTCTTCGAGTCGGCGAGGGTCTGCGCGCGCTTGAGCGGGAGGTAGAGGTTGGCCGCGGCGTCCCCGCTGTCGGGCGTCGCGATGCCGACGACCTCGATCTTGGTGCCGGAGATGGTGACGGTGTCGCCCACGGAGAGCTTCTTCTCCTTGGCGTACGAGGCGTCGGCGACGGCCACCTTGGCGTCGGACTCCGACCCCGTGAACGTACGCCCCTTGCTGATCTTCGAGGAGGTCAGCGGGCCCAGGTCGAGCTTGCTGACGTCCGTGCCGTAGACGCTGTAGGAGTCGACGTCGAAGTCGGCGCCACCGCCGCGCACCCGCCCCTGCTGCTGGTCGCCGCCGCCACCACCGGGCGGCTGCGCCTTGCCGGTGGACCCGGGTGCCTGCTCGAACTGACCGCGCTCGAACTGGCCGTTGACCTTCATGACCTGCAGGCTCAGCCCGCCGACGGCGTCCGCGACCCCGCTCTGACCGCCGACCTTCGAGACGGTGGACGAGGAGAGCGTCTGGAAGCCCTGCACCATGACGCGGTCGCTGCTCTGCTCCTTGCCGTCGGCGTCCTCGCCGTCCGTCGCGTCGAACTTGAAGCGCGGGCGCCCGGTCGAGCCGCTGCCCTCCTCGGGCGGGGTGGCCGCCTTGGTGACGGTCATGTCGGTGCCGAGCCCGTAGAGCGACTCCAGGACCTTGCCCTGCGCCTGCTTCATGCCGGACGACACGGAGCTGACGACGATGACGAGCGCGATGCCGAGCGCGAGACCGGAGGCCACGACGAGGGCCGCTTTTCTGCGGCGGCGCAGCTCGCGCCTCAGGTAGGTGAAGAACATGTGCGTGAAGCTAGGTACGCACCGTGATGAACGGATAAGGGCGGCATAAGAGAACCATGAGAAGCCCGAACGGCGGCGGCCCGCACCCCTGTTGAGGGGTGCGGGCCGCCGCCGTACACGGAATGGGGCCGAACGCGTCTCAGACGGCCGAACCGGCCTTCCACTGCGCCCAGTCCATGACCCAGCCGTTGAAGCCGTTGTCGGGCTGGACCGTCTTGTCGCCGGTGTTCCGGACGTCCACGACGTCACCGACCATCGAGTTGTCGTAGAACCAGGCGCCCGGGGTGCTCTTGTCGCCCGCACCCTTGGCGTCCTCGAGGCCGACGCAGCCGTGACTGGTGTTGGCGCCGCCGAAGATGGACTTCGCGCCCCAGTAGTTGCCGTGGATGAACGTGCCCGAGTTCGACAGGCGCATGGCGTGCGGCACGTCCTTGATGTCGTACTCGCCCTTGCCGTCGTCGTCCGTGAAGCCGACCGTCGCGCCGTTCATCCGGGTCTCCTTGAACTTCTCGGAGATCACCATCTTGCCGTTGTACGTCTTGTTCTCCGGCGAGCCCGCGGAGATCGGGATGGTCTTGACGACCTTGCCGTCCCGCATGACCTTCATCTGCTTGGTCTTGGCGTCGACGACGGAGACCTGGTTACGGCCGATCTTGAACTGGACCGTCTTCTCCTGGACGCCGGTGACGCCGTCCGCGCCCTCGACGCCGTCCAGGGCCAGCTTCATGGTGACCGTGGAGTTGCCCTGCCAGTAGTCCTCGGGGCGGAAGTCCAGGCGGTTGTTGCCGAACCAGTGGCCGACGACTTCCTGGCCGCTGCTCGCCGACACCTTGATGTGGGACTGGACGTCCTTCTTGTTCGTGATCGCCTTGTCGAAGTTGATCGACACCGGCATGCCCACGCCGACCGTGGAGCCGTCCTCGGGCGTGAAGTTCCCGATGAAGCTGTTGTTCGGCGAGACCGTCGTGAACTTCGAGTTCTCGTGCGCCTTGCGGCCGTCGGAGTCCTTGGCGGTGGCGGAGATCTTGTACGTGGTCGCACGCTCCAGCTGGCCGCTGGGCTTCCAGCTCTTCTTGTCCGCCGCTATCTGTCCCTCGACGGCGTCGCCCGTCTCGGTCGTCATCGTGACGTCCGTGAGGGAGCCCTTGCTCACCGTGACCTTGGCCGCGCTGTTGATGCTCGCGTTGTCGGAGCCGTCCTTGGGCGCGATCTTGATGTCGGCCTCGGAGGTCTTCTTGGCGGCGGCCTCGTCGACCTGGTTCTGCGATTCCTTGCCGCCGCCGGCACTGCTCTTGTCGCCGTCGCCGCCGCTGCAGGCCGAGAGCACAAGGACGCCGCCGACCAGAGCGGACACGGTCGCAAGACCCTTGCGCCGTCCGCGCCGCCGCCTACTGTCCGTCATCACACGCTTCTCCATCGTTGCCGAAATCCCCAACACGCCAAGAACGCCGGGAGTCCCCGTAATCCCGCATAACGTCCTGCCCGGTTCGTCCCGTTCCACTTCTGCGGAAGATGTGGGGAACACCACGTCATGCGGTGCGCCGGTGACAGCCGTGCACCTCTGAGACGACGGAACCCCGGGCGGCGGTTGCCGTCCGGGGCTACGGGTTCCGTTTTTTCCGTCCGGTAGACGTACTACTTTCCGTCCACCGTCTACAACCCCCGGCTACCGCCCCCGGCCACAACTTCCCCGGCCGCGTCGTCCTCGTCGTCATCATCCTCGTCCGGGTCCCAGTCCGGCGAATCGGGGTCGTAGTCGATCTGCTCGCTGCTCCAGGACGCCTGCGAGAGCTCCACCCCCGGCACCTCGCTGACCAGGTCGAAGGGGTCCACCAGATAGGCGAGCGCCTCCGCGTCGTCCTCCTTGACGGCCGTCTCGGCGTGCTGCCGCTCCTCGGCGGGCATGTGCTCGTCCTCCGCGATGCGGCGCAGGGCCGACGAGGCCAGCTCGCCGGAGTCGTCGACCTCGACCACCAATTCGACGCGGAGACGTACAAAACGTGATGACTCTGATGTGCTCATGGGTCGGAGCGTACGACCCATGACCCCCGCGACTTTCCCGCGACCCGCGCCTTTCATTACCATCGCCCCACACGGCCAATTCGCCAGCGCCACAAGGGGGATCCGATTCCGTGTCCGCACGTCGATCGCTGCTCACCGCCACTGCCGCAGGGACCCTTCTCGGCGCCCTGTGGTTCGTTCCCTCCGCGAATGCGACGGCGACGTTCAGATCCTCGGAGGCACCTGACTCCTCCCGGGTCGTCCACACCGAACAGCGCCGCGCGACGCTGGACTCGGAGAACACCGCCACAGCGTCCGCCGACCGCCTCGCCGACACGGGCGCGGGCGTCGACACGACCCCGTACCTGATCGGCGGGACGGCGTTCCTGGGCCTGGGGGCGGGCTTCGTGGCGTTCTCGGTCCGCCGGGAACGGCAGGGCCCGGCTTACTGAGGTCCCGCTCACGCTCACCGGGAAGTGGGGCGCACGCCGGGCAGTTGGGTGACCCTGGCCGCGCGGCAACATGGCTGCGTACGGGTCGAGAGCTAGGCATGCGGGTATGAGATTCGAGCCCCGGCACAAGACATCCGCGACCCCCCGCGCCCGCCGTCTCCGCCTCGTCGGCGCCCTGTGCGCCGTCGCGGCCTCGGCGGCCCTGGTGACAGGCTGCGGATCGGACAGCGACAAGGCGTCCGGCGAAGCGACCTCCAAAGCGGCGAAGACCGTCCCGAAGGAGGCGCCGTCGCAGACCCCCACGGGCAGCGCGTCCCTCACGCAGGACCAGCAGGAGCGCAAGGCGCTGCTCGCCGACACCAAGGTCACCTACGACAAGGCGGCCTCCGCCGCGGTGGGCAAGGTCCCCGGCGGCAAGCTGACCGACCTCGACCTCGAGGGTGTCGACGACGACAAGGACGACGACGGCGACGACGACACGAGCGCCAGCCCCAGCGCGAGCGCGAGTCCCAGCCCGAGCGGCAGTTCCTCGGGTCCGCAGTGGGTCGCCGAGGTCGCCGAGAAGGACGGCACCGTGCACGACGTCCGCATCGACGCGGTCTCGGGCAAGGTGATCAGCTCCGCCCCCGACAAGGACCAGGACGCCGACGACAAGAAGGAGACGGCCGACTGGCTGTCCCGCGTCAAGCAGACTCCGGAGCAGGCGGCCAAGGCCGCGACGGACAAGAAGAAGGGCACGGTCACGTCGATCGGCCTGGACGACAACGACAACAAGGCGCTGGTCTGGTCCGTCGACGTCGTCACCGACGACTGGAACAAGACCGACTTCGACATCGACGCGGTCAAGGGCGGCATCACCCGTGAGCACGTCGACCGCGACTGATCCGCGGTCACGTGCGGGAGGGGTGCCGTCAGAACCTGACGGCACCCCTCCTCGGCGTACGGGACGCCGACGCTAGGCCAGCGGGCCCGTCACCGGCTCGACCGCGGCGAGCAGCGCGCCGGAGCGCACGAACTCGTCCGCCGCCGCCAGGTCGGGGGCGAGGAAGCGGTCGGGGCCCGGGCCCTGGACGCCCGCCTTGCGGACCGCCTCGATGACCGCGCGCGTCGCCGGGGCCGGCGTGAGGCCCTCACGGAGCTCGACCGCGCGCGTCGCGGCGTACAGCTCGATGGCGACGATGCGGGTCAGGTTGTCGACGGCGGTACGGAGCTTGCGGGCCGCCGACCAGCCCATCGACACGTGGTCCTCCTGCATGGCGGAGGACGGGATCGAGTCCGCGGACGACGGGACCGCGAGGCGCTTCATCTCACTCACCAGCGCCGCCTGCGTGTACTGGGCGATCATCAGGCCCGAGTCCACGCCCGCGTCGTCCGCGAGGAACGGCGGCAGGCCGTGCGAGCGGTTCTTGTCGAGCAGCCGGTCCGTGCGGCGCTCGGCGATGGAGCCGAGGTCGGCCGCGGCGATCGCGAGGAAGTCCAGGACGTACGCGACCGGCGCCCCGTGGAAGTTGCCGTTGGACTCGACGCGGCCGTCGGGCAGGACGACGGGGTTGTCGACGGCGGCGGCCAGCTCGCGCTCGGCGACCGTACGGGCGTGGGCGAGGGTGTCACGGCCCGCGCCCGCCACCTGCGGGGCGCACCGCACCGAGTACGCGTCCTGGACGCGGGGCGCGTCGTCCTGGTGGTGGCCGGTGAGACCCGACCCTTCGAGGACCGCGAGCATGTTGGCGGCGGAGACGCCCTGGCCCGGGTGCGGCCGGATGGCGTGCAGTTCGGGGGCGAGGACCTTGGCGGTGCCGAGGAGCGCCTCAAGGGTGAGGGCCGCGGTGACGTCGGCCGACTTGTAGAGGGCGTCGAGGTCGGCGAGGGCCATCACCAGCATGCCGAGCATGCCGTCGGTGCCGTTCAGGAGGGCGAGGCCCTCCTTCTCGCGCAGCTCGACCGGCGTGATGCCGTGCGCGGCGAGCAGTTCGCCCGCCGGCTTCAGCTCGCCGTCCGGTCCCTCGGCGTCGCCCTCGCCCATGAGCGTGAGCGCGCAGTGGCTGAGCGGGGCGAGGTCGCCGGAGCAGCCGAGCGAGCCGTACTCGTGCACGACGGGCGTGATCCCCGCGTTCAGCACGTCGGCCATGGTCCGCGCGACCTCGGGGCGTACGCCGGTCCTGCCGGAGCAGACCGTCTTGAGCCGCAGGAACATCAGCGCGCGTACGACCTCGCGCTCGACGCGCGGGCCCATCCCCGCCGCGTGCGAGCGGACGATGTTGCGCTGCAGCTGGGCGCGGAGGTCCGGGCCGATGTGCCGGCTGGCGAGCGCGCCGAAGCCGGTCGACACGCCGTAGACGGGCTCGGGCTTGGCGGCGAGGGCGTCGACGATCTCACGCGAGGCAGCAAGAGCGGTCACGGCTTCGCCCGACAGCTCGATACGGGCGTTCCCGCGCGCAACAGCAATAACGTCCGCAGCGGACGTCCCGGACGTCCCCAGGACCACGGTATGCATATCCATATTCAGCAGCGTACGGACTGAATCGCCAGGTGTCACGGTCGAAAGCAACCTGAGCCTGTTACGAACCCGAGAGAGCGGCCGGGCGGGACGGACGCGAAAAGGCACAAAAGGCTCCACAAGGGGTGTGGAGAACCGTGCGACCAACCCCACCGCGCCGCAGCCGACAGACGCACCCAGCCCCGCGGACCCTCACCCCCCCCCCCCCGGAGCCCCGCGACCCCGCCCCCGGAACCGCCGCCTCTCCCCCGCGGGACGCGCCCCCTCGGAATCCGCGAGCCGCACCACCGGATCATCCGCGCCCTCACGCCCGGCAACCACCGGCTTCGCCGCACGCGCCGCCTTCGCGCGGTACTGGGCCGCGTCCGCGAGGCGGAACAGGCGGCGGGCCGAGCGGACCTCGCCGATCGGGTCCTCCGTGGAGGCGACCCCGCACGCGACCCCGTCCCCCTGCTCCAACTCGGCGGCCCGTACGCAGAGTTCATCCGCGACCCGCACCACCTCGTCGGCCGAAGGCCCCACCGAGAGCAGACAGAACTCATCGCCGCCGAGCCGCGCGGCCAGCGTCCCCGGCAGCATCGCCCCGCACAGGGAAAGCACCGAGCCGAAACGTTCGAGCAGCCGGTCACCGACCGCGTGCCCCTGGGTGTCGTTGACCCACTTGAGGCCGTTCACGTCGCAGACGACCAGACTCACCACGGTCCCCTCCGCCCGGTGCCGCTCCACCGCCTCCTCGAGCCGCAGATCGACCGCGCGCCGGTTGGCGAGGCCCGTCAGCGCGTCGGTGAAGGCGAGCCGGCGCGCTTCCTCCAGACGCTCGGTCTGCGCGATGCCCGCCGCGACGACCGAGGCGAGCACCGTCGCGAAGTCCGCGTCCGCGCGGCCGAACGGCAGCGCGCCCACCGGTCGCGCCACATACAGCTCGCCCCACGCCCGCCCGTGCAGCACGATCGGCGCCACCACGCAACAGCCACGGCCGCGCCTGCGCAGCGCGGCGACGCGCTGGTGGCAGTAACCGGGCGCCGTGGCCTCCGAAGGGCCCCGCGCCGTCTCGACCCAGGCGTGCGGCTCACCCCCACCCGCCCAGCGCTCGTGCAGGAACTCGGTGATCTCCGGGAACTCGTTCACCGGATACGCCTCACGCTCCGGGAACTCTTCCTCCCCCTCGGCCCGTTCGCCCACGTTCACGAGCACCCTCAGCCGTCCGAGGTCACGCTCCCAGACGGACAGCGCCGCGAAACTCCCGGCCAGCGCACGGCACGCGCCGCCCGCTGCCGCCCGCCAGGACTCACGCGGCGTGTGCGCGGCGGCCATCCCCTGCGCCAGCACGACCACGGCCCGCAGCCGGACATCCTCTCCCATCTCCCCAGGCTAGGAGATATGCGGCATTTTGGGCGTTTGGAACATTACGCAGCGTGTGGGCCGCTCCCCGGGCCCTCCACTCGCTTCACTCCCCGGGCCACGTCACTCCCCGGGCCACTGCGGCTTCCGCTTCTCGTTGAACGCGGCGACACCTTCCGCCCGGTCACCGGAGAAGGCCACCGAGCGCCAGGCCGCGTCCTCGACCTCGAGGCCGGCCCGCAGGTCGAGCCCGTGCCCGAGCCGCAGGGCGCGCTTGGCGGCGCGCAGCCCGACGGGTGAGTTGGCGGCGATCCGCGCGGCGAGGGCGAGCGCTTCCGTACGGTCCTCACCCGCGCCCACCAGCTGGTCGACGAGCCCCAACTCCCGCGCCTCGGGCGCCTCCAGGCGCCGCGCGGTGAAGATCAGCTCGGCGGCCCGCGCGGCGCCCACGCGGCGCGGAAGGAGCTGCGTGCCGCCGCCGCCCGGGATCACACCGACCGACACCTCGGGAAGGCCGACCACGGCGGTCGGGTCGGCGACGATGAGATCACAGGCGAGCGCCAGCTCGAACCCGCCGCCGAGCGCGAAGCCGTGCAGGGCCGCGACGGTCGGCATGGGCAGTTCGAGTACGCCGGTGTAGGCGGCCCGGGACGTGGGACGCTGGCGCAGCAACTCGGCGTCGGAGAAGGAATTGCGCTCCTTCAGGTCGGCGCCGACGCAGAACGCCCGCTCATGGGTGGACGTGACGACCACGACGCGCACGTCACGGTCCTCGGAGAGGGCGGCGCAGGCCGATCCGATGGAGCGGGCCATGTCCGTGGACACGGCGTTCATGGCCTTGGGCCGGTCGAGGACGAGCTCGGCGACGTGGCCGTGCCGCCTGACCCCGACGTACTCCCCGTACCGCTGCTCGCCGCCCTGCTCGCCAACCATGACTGCCTCCACGTCCGGTTAACGCCCGTTGCCCGGGCGCCCTGCGGATCATGCCACCGCCGCGGGGCGATCGGGTCGGTCAGCGGGAAAAAACCGTCAGCTCCGCCGGGCGAGCAGCCAGGGCTCCACCACGCCGAGGCCTCGTACGGGACGCTGCCACATCGGCTGCAGGGCGAAGCGGTAGGAGGGGGGCTCCGTGCCCTCCTTCTCCGCCTGCTCGGCCGCCTCCGCCGCCTCCGTCTCGGAGGCGGGCGCGTCTCCCGTACGCGTCAGTTCCTCGGCGAGCGCGCCGTCCACCAGGACCGCGTCCTTGGGCGCTATCGACGTGAGGCGGCTCGCGAGGTTCACCGTCGTGCCGAAGACGTCGCCCATCCGCGTCGTGACCGTGCCGAACGCGATGCCGACGCGCAGCTCGGGCATCGTCTCGTCGTTGGCCATGGTCTCGATCAGCCGCAGCGCGATCTCCGCGGCGACGCCCGCGTCATCGGCGGCGTACAGCACTTCGTCGCCCAGCGTCTTGATGAGCCGCCCGCCGTGCGCCGCGACGAGATCCGCCGCCGTGGTCTCGAAGGCCTCGACGAGCTCGCCGAGTTCCTCCTCCTCCATGCGCCGGGTGAGCCGCGTGAAACCGACGAGGTCGGCGAATCCGACGGCCAGGCGCCGGTCGACCATCTCCTCGTCGTCCGCGGCCTGCACGACCCGGCCGGTGGCGGCGGCCAGCTGGCGCCGCCACACGTAGACGAGGAACTCCTCCAGCTCGGGCAGGAGCAGCTCTATCAGCGGATACGTGACCTCGGTCCGCGTCATGCCCGGCTCGGGCGGCTCCGTCAGACCCTCCAGGAAGGAGTCGATCTGCCACTCGGCCAGACGGGCGGTGGTCTGCCCGGTCGACCGGGCCACCTGCACCGCCATCGCCTCGCTGAGCAGCCCCGCCTCGACGAGGCCCGCCAGGCGGCGCAGCGCGAGTACGTCCGCCTCGGTCAGGGCCTTGGCCTGGCCGATGTCGGGGAAGCCCATGGCGCGCCAGAAGCGGGAGGCCAGCTCCATGGACACGCCGGCGCTGCGGGCCGCCTGGAACGGGGTGTAGCGGCGGTCCGCGCCGAGGATCAGCCCTTCGAGGCGCAGCGCCAGGGGGTCCTTCTCCGGATCTCCCGGCTTCTCGTCCCCGGAGTCCATCGAGTCGAACCCGTCCGTGGCGGCCCCTGCGGTACGTCCGGGCTCACCGTCGGGGCCGGGGGATGCACCCGTACCGGAGCCCGTGTCGTCGACGGTCACGCCTGCTGCCCTTCCGATCTGCCGCGGTCAGGTATCGACCGGCGCCAACTTTACGGCAGGTGTGCCGCAGCTCACGCCTTTCCCGGGCGGGGGCGCCTTGGACAGCGCTTTCCCCTCCGAGGTGGGCGCGAACACCCTTTTCCCACCCACCCGCCCGTTTGCCCCGCATCCTCACCTGGACGAACAAGCTTTTCCCGCCAACCCGCCCGATTGCCCCGCAGCTCCCCTTACGCCTTCCTCAAATGCACGACATCCCCCGCCCCCACCGGCTCCTGCACCCCGTCCTCGGTGGCCAGGACCAGGCGTCCGTCACCGTCCACCGCCACTGCCTCCCCCGTGATCGACCGGTCGCCCGGCAGCTCCGCCCTGACCTTGCGGCCCAGCGTCGCGCAGCCCGCGGCGTAGGTCTCCTGGAGGCGGGAAGCCGCCGGGTCGCCGTCTGCCGCGCGCCAGTCGCCGTACCACTGCTCAAGAGAACGCAGCACCGCCCGCAACACCGTGTCCCGGTCGGTGCTCGCCGCTCCGGCGAGCGCGAGGGACCCGGCCGTGGGCACCGGCAGTTCGTCCGCGCGCAGCGTCACGTTGATGCCGATGCCGACCACGACACCTCCGCCGTCCCCGGAACCCGCCCGCTCGGCGAGGATGCCCCCGGCCTTGCGCTCCTCTCCCCCCACCGTCACCAGCAGGTCGTTCGGCCACTTGAGCGCCGTGTCCACCCCGGCCGCCTTGGAGAGGCCCGTGGCGACGGCGACCCCGGTCAGCAGCGGCAGCCACCCCCAGCGCGCCACCGGGACCGTGGGCCCCGGCTTCAGGAGCACCGAGAAGAAGAGGCCCGAGCGGGCCGGCGCCGACCAGCGGCGGTCGAGCCGGCCACGGCCCGAGCTCTGCTCCTCGGCGACGAGCACCGCCCCCTCGGGAAGCTCGTCCGCGCGGGCGGCCAGGTCGGTGTTGGTCGACCCCGTCGCGGGCACCACCTCCAGGGAGGTCCACAGCCCCCCGTCCCGCAGCAGCGCACGCCGCAGCGACGCGGAGTTCAGGGGCGGACGGTCGAGGTCGGACCACCGGCCGCCACCCGTACCGAAAGGAGTGTCCGAAGGGTCGTCTGAAGCATCTCGCGGCGTCATGCAAGCCACCTTAGGTGTGGTAAACGCCGCACTGCCGATCCGTAGGCGCGCCGATACCCTACGAGTCAGTAGCAAGCGATCATCAGCAGCCGCGGAGCCACATGCCGCGGCCGCGAGCCGCAGCCGCAAGCCGCCAGTCGCCCCTTTGAGCAGGCAGGGAGCCGCATCCCTATGTCCGAGCCGGAAGAGCCCAACGTGCCCGTGCAGAGCGCCGCAAGCGATACCAACGCCACCACCGCCCCGGAGGCAGGTATCGACATCCATACGACTGCGGGCAAGCTCGCTGATCTGCAGCGCCGCATCGAGGAGGCCAAGCACGCCGGTTCGGCCCGCGCGGTCGAGAAGCAGCACGCCAAGGGCAAGTTGACGGCGCGCGAGCGCATCGAACTGCTTCTGGACGAGAGCTCCTTCGTCGAGTTCGACGAATTCGCTCAGCACCGCTCGACGGACTTCGGCCTGGAGGCCAACCGTCCCTACGGCGACGGCGTCGTGACCGGTTACGGCACCGTCGACGGCCGCCCGGTGGCCGTCTTCTCGCAGGATTTCACCGTCTTCGGCGGCGCACTCGGCGAGGTCTTCGGCCAGAAGATCGTCAAGGTCATGGACTTCGCCCTGAAGACCGGCTGCCCGGTCGTCGGCATCAACGACTCCGGCGGCGCCCGCATCCAGGAGGGCGTCATGGCCCTCGGGATGTACGGGGAGATCTTCCGCAGGAACACCCACGCGTCCGGTGTGATCCCGCAGATCAGCCTGGTCGTCGGCCCCTGCGCGGGCGGCGCGGTCTACTCCCCCGCGATCACCGACTTCACCGTCATGGTCGACCAGACCTCGCACATGTTCATCACGGGCCCCGACGTCATCAAGACGGTCACCGGCGAGGACGTCGGCTTCGAGGAGCTCGGCGGCGCCCGCACCCACAACAGCACCTCCGGTGTCGCGCACCACATGGCGGGCGACGAGAAGGACGCGATCGAGTACGTCAAGTCCCTTCTCTCCTACCTGCCTTCGAACAACCTCAGCGAGCCGCCCGCCTTCCCCGAGGAGGCGGACCTGGCGCCGACGGACGAGGACCGCGAGCTCGACACGCTCATCCCGGACAGTGCCAACCAGCCGTACGACATGCACACGGTGATCGAACACGTCCTGGACGACGCCGAGTTCTTCGAGACGCAGCCGCTGTTCGCGCCGAACATCGTCACCGGCTTCGGCCGGATCGAGGGCCGCCCGGTCGGCATCGTCGCCAACCAGCCGACGCAGTTCGCCGGCTGCCTGAACATCGACGCGTCGGAGAAGGGTGCCCGCTTCGTCCGCACCTGCGACGCGTTCAACGTCCCCGTCATCACCTTCGTCGACGTGCCGGGCTTCCTGCCGGGCGTCGAGCAGGAGCACACGGGCATCATCCGCCGCGGCGCCAAGCTGATCTACGCGTACGCCGAGGCGACGGTCCCGCTGATCACCGTCATCACCCGCAAGGCGTTCGGCGGCGCGTACGACGTCATGGGCTCGAAGCACCTGGGCGCCGACCTCAACCTGGCCTGGCCGACCGCGCAGATCGCGGTGATGGGCGCGCAGGGCGCGGTGAACATCCTGCACCGCCGCACCATCGCGGCGGCCGGTGACGAGGCGGCCCAGGAGGCCACCCGCGCCCGGCTGATGCAGGAGTACGAGGACCGGCTGCTCAACCCGTACACGGCCGCCGAGCGCGGCTACATCGACGCCGTGATCATGCCGTCGGAGACCCGCTCCCATCTGGTGCGCGGCCTGCGTCAGCTGCGGACGAAGCGGGAATCCCTTCCCCCGAAGAAGCACGGCAACATCCCCCTGTAGTCCGTGCGGCAGTGAGGAGACCGTTCATGATCAAGGTCGTACGGGGCAATCCCACCCCGGAGGAGCTGGCCGCCGCGCTCGCGGTGGTCCAGGCGCGCGCCGCGGCGGTCGCGAACCAGCCGTCCGGCGCGCCCACGGCGCTCGACGCCTGGGCGGACCCCGCCCGGGTGGCCCGCCACCGGCTGCCCGCGCCGGGGCCGACGTCGTGGGGCCGCACCTACTGGCCCGGCTGAGCCCGGCGGCACGGTGCGGGAATGAGTGGGACGGGCCGGGGCGCCTGAGTACGCGTACTCAGGCGCCCCGCCGTCACCGCGCGCAGTATCGATTGCATGCTGTGGTCGGACCCGGAGGACAACCCGCCGAAGGACATGCGGGACATGCAGGCGAAGATGCGCCGTGCGGGGCTCGTCCTCGCCCTGGCCATGGTCATCGCGATGTTCGTCCTGGGCATCCACTGAGACGTCCGCCGCGGCTCGCTAACCTGACCGCATGACTGATCAGCCCCGCCGCCTCGTCCTCGCCTCCAAGTCCCCCGCACGGCTCGGCCTCCTGCGCCAGGCCGGTCTCGCCCCCGAGGTGATCGTCAGCGGGGTCGACGAGGACGCGATCTCCGCACCGACACCCGCCGAGCTCGCCCTGGCCCTCGCCGAGGCCAAGGCATCGGTCGTCTCGGCGCGCCCGGACACCAAGGGCGCCCTGGTCATCGGCTGCGACTCGGTCCTCGAACTGGACGGTCAGGCGCTCGGCAAGCCCGCCGACGCCGAGGAGGCCACGGCCCGCTGGAAGTCGATGCGCGGGCGCGCGGGCGTCCTGCAGACCGGCCACTGCGTGTACGACACCGCGGCCGGCCGCCATGTGTCGGCGGTCGCGTCGACCGTCGTCCGCTTCGGCGACCCTTCCGACGAGGAGATCGCCGCGTACGTGGCGAGCGGCGAACCCCTGCACGTGGCGGGCGCGTTCACGCTCGACGGCCGCTCGGCCCCCTTCGTCGACTCGATCGAGGGCGACCACGGCAACGTCATCGGCCTCTCGCTGCCGCTGCTGCGCCGCCTGCTGTCCGAATTGGGCGTCGGCATCACGGAGTTGTGGGCGCAGTAGATCCACACGACGGCCCCTGAGGGGCTCAGGCGGGCTGTGGGGCGCCGTTCTCCGGGGCCGCGCCGCCCGCCGCCCCGTTGCCGGTGCGCGGCTCGTCGGCGACTTCGCCGGGCTTCTTGTCGTACGCCACGAGGGTCAGGACGATCAGGCCGAGCACGACCATCATGAAGACGAAGGCGGGCCAGCCGACCAGGCCGACCGAGAACGCCCCGAGCAGCGCGTGCACCACGGCGGCGCTGATCAGCAACAGCCGTCCGAAGCGCCCCGGCGCGCGGTCGCTGATCCCCGAGCGCGCCATGACGAGGGCGCACAGCGCGAGGTAGAGGCCGAAGACGCCGCCCGCGATCCACGTCGAGACGGACATCGCGTGCGGGTCGAGCCCGGCGAGGGACATGTCCTGCTTGTTCACGACAAGCCCCAGGAACCAGTTGAGGAGTGCGATGCCCACCGCCTCCACCAGGAGCACGATCGCGCCCACCAAGGCCACCGGTCTACGCGCCACGGCGCCCCACCTCTTCCCCTGTTACCGCCAGTACGTGCCAGACATCGCGAAGGCTACTAACGGGTAAACCGAGGGACAAGGGCCCTGCTGATGGCAAAGAATCATTGGGCCATTCGTAGGGACTCCACAAAGATTGCCCCTCTGCCGCAGCACGCTCTCACAGAGACCTTGGCCACACCGGGACGTTAGTCTGCCGGTAAGGGACCCTGCGTACCGTGGTGCGACAAGGGATTTCGCGGTACGGGCAGGCCCGGATCACGCTCCGTGTGGGCAAGCTCACCATTGGGGACGGGTCGAAAGGTCGTGTCGGCAGTCCCTAAACTCGGCTTGTTTCAAGGAGGGAGCCATCGTGCGCAAGGTGCTCATCGCCAACCGTGGCGAAATCGCTGTCCGCGTTGCTCGGGCATGCCGGGATGCAGGGATCGCGAGCGTAGCCGTCTACGCAGATCCTGACCGGGATGCTCTGCATGTACGTGCGGCAGATGAGGCGTTCGCGCTGGGCGGTGACACTCCGGCCACCAGCTACCTGGACATTTCCAAGGTGCTGGCAGCGGCCAAGGACGCGGGGGCGGACGCGGTCCACCCCGGCTACGGCTTCCTTTCGGAGAACGCCGACTTCGCGCAGGCCGTACTGGACGCGGGCCTGATCTGGATCGGCCCGCCGCCGCAAGCCATCCGTGACCTCGGTGACAAGGTCGCGGCCCGGCACATCGCGCAGCGCGCGGGTGCCCCGCTGGTGGCCGGTACGCCGGACCCCGTCAGCGGTTCCGACGAGGTCGTCGCCTTCGCCGAGGAGCACGGCCTGCCGATCGCGATCAAGGCCGCCTTCGGTGGCGGCGGGCGCGGTCTGAAGGTGGCCCGGACCCTCGAAGAGGTGCCCGAGCTGTACGACTCCGCCGTACGCGAGGCCGTCGCCGCCTTCGGCCGCGGCGAGTGCTTCGTGGAGCGTTACCTCGACAAGCCGCGGCACGTGGAGACGCAGTGCCTGGCCGACAAGCACGGCAACGTGGTCGTCGTGTCGACCCGTGACTGCTCGCTCCAGCGCCGCCACCAGAAGCTGGTGGAGGAGGCCCCCGCGCCGTTCCTGAGCGAGGCCCAGAACGCCGAGCTGTACGCGGCGTCGAAGGCGATCCTCAAGGAAGCGGGCTACGAGGGCGCCGGCACCGTCGAGTTCCTCGTCGGCACCGACGGCACGATCTCCTTCCTGGAGGTCAACACCCGTCTCCAGGTGGAGCACCCGGTCACCGAAGAGATCACCGGCATCGACCTGGTCCGCGAGATGTTCCGCATCGCCGACGGCGAGGAACTGGGTTACGGCGACCCCGAGATGCGTGGCCACTCCTTCGAGTTCCGCATCAACGGCGAGGACCCGGGCCGCGGCTTCCTGCCCGCTCCGGGCACCGTGACCACCTTCGCCCCGCCGTCGGGTCCGGGCGTCCGCCTGGACGCGGGCGTGGAGTCCGGCAGCGTCATCGGCCCGGCGTGGGACTCGCTCCTCGCCAAGCTGATCGTGTCGGGCGCGACGCGTCAGCAGGCGCTGCAGCGGGCCGCGCGCGCCCTCGAGGAGTTCACCGTGGAGGGCATGGCCACGGCCATCCCGTTCCACCGCGCGGTCGTCAAGGACCCGGCCTTCGCCCCCGAACTGACCGGCTCCACCGACCCGTTCACGGTCCACACCCGCTGGATCGAGACCGAGTTCGTCAACGAGATCCCGGCGTTCTCCGCGACGGCCGACGCCGAGACGGACGAGGAGCCGGGCCGCGAGACGGTGGTCGTCGAGGTCGGCGGCAAGCGTCTCGAGGTCTCGCTCCCCTCCTCGCTGGGCATGACCATCGCCCGCACGGCAGCGGCGGGCGGCGCCCGCCCCAAGCGCCGCGCGGCGAAGAAGTCGGGACCCGCGGCCTCCGGTGACACCCTGGCCTCCCCCATGCAGGGCACGATCGTCAAGATCGCTGTCGAGGAGGGCCAGGAGGTGCAGGAGGGCGACCTGGTCGTCGTCCTGGAGGCCATGAAGATGGAACAGCCCCTGAACGCGCACCGCTCGGGCACGATCAAGGGCCTCACGGCGGAGGTCGGCGCGAGCCTGACCTCCGGCGCGGTCATCTGCGAGATCAAGGACTGACCCCGCTTCTCGAACGCCGGACGAGCTGAATGCAGCCCGTCCGGCGTTTGAGGACGAACTCGGCGAAGCCGGTGATGAACGGCACGCACGCTTCGGGCAGACTTGAAGCACGCGTACGTCCAGGAGGCACGCCATGGCAGAGGCAGAGAGCCCGCAAGAGCGCCCCCGCTTGAAAAGAGCGGACGCGCGCCGCAACTACGACCGGCTCCTGGCGGAGGCCCGCGCCGCCTTCGCCGAGCACGGCACGGACGCCTCACTCGAGGACATCGCCCGCCACGCGAACGTAGGCATCGGCACCCTCTACCGCCACTTCCCCAACCGGCACGCCCTGATGAGCGCCGTCTTCGAAGAGGCGGTCAGCGACCTCCTGGACCGCTCCCACGCGCTGCTCGAAGATCCGCAGCCCTGCTCGGCCCTGGTGACCTGGCTGCGCGCCATCATCACTCATGCGGGTGAGTACCGCGGGCTCTCCCGCGCCCTCATGTCGGCGTCGCACGACGACAGTTCGGCACTCTCCCGATGCAGCAAGCCCATGCGTGAGGCGGGCACGGCCCTGCTCGCGCGAGCGCAGCAGGCCGGTGCCGTACGCCCCGGCGTCTCGATCGGCGACCTGATGCAGCTGACCAACGCGATCGCGCTGGCCGCCGAAGAGACCCCCGACGAGCCCGAGTTGGCCGACCGCCTCCTGATGCTGACCCTGCGCGGCCTGAAGGCCGAAGGACCGGCCCCCGAAGACCGCGGTTCGGCCCCGGCGGCGGCCGGTTCAGCGGCGGCGTAGATCCGCCACCCGCGCGGCCCGCTCCCCGGGCTGCTGCTCCCCGAGCACCGCACTGCGCAACTGCGCCCCGGGACCTGACCCGTGACCGCCGTGGTTACGGCGCTGTCCCGGCAGTGGCACGTCCCGACGCGGTTGTCGCGCCGGGGCGGAGTCCACCCCCGGCCCGGAGTTGGGGCTCGCCGTCCCGCCGGCGACCGCGATCTGCACGCCCTGGTCGGCCAGGGCCTGCAGTTCGGTGGCCGCGCGGTCGTCGTGCGTGGGCGGTTCGTCCGTGACCAGACGGGTGATGACGTCCGTCGGCACCGTCTGGAACATCGTGTCGGTGCCGAGCTTGGTGTGGTCGGCGAGGACCACGACCTCGGCAGCCGCCTGGACGAGCGCACGGTCCACGCTCGCCGAGAGCATGTTGGACGTGGAGAGCCCGCGTTCGGCGGTCAGACCACTGCCCGACAGGAAGGCGCGCGAGACCCGCAGGCCCTGCAGGGACTGTTCGGCCCCACTGCCCACGAGCGCGTAGTTGGAACCGCGCAGAGTGCCGCCGGTCATGACGACCTCGACGCGGTTGGCATGAGCCAGGGCCTGTGCCACCAGAAGGGAATTGGTGACGACGGTCAGACCGGGTACCCGCGCGAGCCGTCGGGCCAGCTCCTGCGTGGTCGTACCCGCCCCGACGACGATGGCTTCGCCTTCTTCGACGAGTCCCGCCGCGAGATCGGCGATGGCCGTCTTCTCGGCGGTCGCGAGATGTGATTTCTGCGGAAAGCCGGACTCCCGCGTAAATCCGCCCGGCAATACCGCACCGCCATGTCTGCGGTCGAGGAGTCCTTCTGCCTCCAGCGCGCGCACGTCCCGCCGTACGGTCACTTCTGAGGTCTGGACGACGCGGGCGAGCTCCCGGAGCGATACCGCTCCGTTGGCCCGCACCATTTCGAGGATCAATTGGCGACGTTCTGCAGCGAACACGAAACTGACAGTAACCCCAACGACCGTCTGCTTTCAGCAGTTTGCGCCGAATTACAGAAGTTGTTCGCACGGTTGGGTGGGAAGTGGTATACGCGCCTACCCACCCCGCCTATGCCGGGCGAATGGGCGACAACAGCCCGTGACCTGCGCAGAGTTGTTGCCCCGTACGCGCCGTACAGAAACCGATCAGTCGGCGTTCAGCCGACGATCGGCCCGCGATCAGGCTTCGCCCGCCGACTTCCGCGTGTGGAGCTGACGCGCGACCTCGGCGATCGAGCCCGAAAGGGATGGATACACGGTGAACGCATTCGCGATCTGCTCGACCGTCAGATTGTTGTCGACCGCGATCGAGATGGGGTGGATCAGTTCCGAAGCGCGCGGTGCGACGACCACACCGCCCACCACGATGCCCGTACCCGGACGGCAGAAGATCTTGACGAAGCCGTCGCGAATGCCCTGCATCTTCGCGCGCGGGTTGCGAAGGAGCGGCAGCTTGACGACGCGGGCGTCGATCTTGCCGCCGTCGACGTCGGACTGGCTGTAGCCGACGGTCGCGATCTCGGGGTCGGTGAAGACGTTCGACGACACGGTCTTCAGGTTCAGCGGCGTCACCGCGTCGCCCAGGAAGTGGTACATCGCGATGCGGCCCTGCATGGCGGCGACGGAGGCCAGCGCGAAGATCCCGGTCACGTCACCGGCGGCGTACACGCCCGGCGCGGAGGTGCGCGACACCTTGTCGGTCCAGATGTGCCCGGAGTCCTTGAGCTTGACCCCGGCCTCCTCCAGGCCCATGCCGCTGCTGTTGGGGATGGCGCCCACGGCCATCAGACAGTGCGTGCCGGAGATGACGCGGCCGTCGTTGAGCGTGACCTCCACGCGGTCGCCCACGCGCTTGGCGGAGGCGGCGCGGGAGCGCGACATGACGTTCATGCCACGGCGCCGGAAGACGTCCTCGAGGACGGCGGCGGCGTCCGGGTCCTCGCCGGGCAGCACGCGGTCGCGGCTCGACACGAGCGTGACGTTCGACCCGAGCGCCTGGTAGGCGCCGGCGAACTCGGCACCGGTGACACCGGAGCCGACCACGATGAGCTCCTCGGGGAGCTCGTCCAGGTCGTACACCTGGGTCCAGTTCAGGATCCGCTCGCCGTCGGGCAGCGCGTCGGGAACCTCGCGGGGGTGCCCGCCGGTGGCGATCAGCACGGCGTCGGCCACGAGCGTCTCTTCGGTGCCGTCGGCCGCGCGCACGATGACCTTGCGCGAACCGTCGGTGTCCTGCTGGCCCTCCAGACGGCCGCGGCCGCGCAGCACGCGCGCGCCCGCACGCGTGACGGACGCGGTGATGTCGTGGGACTGCGCGAGCGCGAGGCGCTTCACACGGCGGTTGACCTTGCCGAGGTCCACGCCGACGACACGGGCGGGGGTGTCGATGTGCGGGGTGTCGTCCGCGACGATGATGCCCAGCTCCTCGTACGAGGAGTCGAAGGTGGTCATCACCTCGGCCGTGGCGATCAGAGTCTTGGACGGGACGCAGTCGGTGAGCACCGACGCCCCGCCCAGACCGTCGCAGTCGACGACGGTCACCTCCGCGCCGAGCTGGGCGGCAACGAGTGCCGCCTCGTATCCGCCGGGTCCGCCGCCAATGATCACGATCCGAGTCACGTACTCCATTGTCCCGCACGCTTCAAGGTGCTTCGCCCCCGGGGGCGCCATCCGGGCCGATCCGGTCCGTTCTTCCTACAAGAAGGGCACTTCCGTTACCGGAGGGACGCACGGGTCGGCTGCCGTACCCTCGATCACATGTCGCTCTACGCCGCGTACGCCGGCAATCTGGATCCGCGGCTCATGTCCCGCCGCGCCCCGCACTCGCCGCTGCGCCAGACGGGCTGGCTGAACGGCTGGCGGCTGACGTTCGGCGGGGAGCACATGGGGTGGGAGGGCGCACTCGCCACCATCGTCGAGGCGCCGCGCTCACAGGTCTTCGTGACGCTGTACGACGTCGCCCCCATGGACGAGGACTCCATGGACCGCTGGGAGGGCGTGGGGCTCGACATCTACCGCAGGATGCGCGTGCGCGTGCACACCCTCGACGGCGAGGAGCCCGCCTGGGTGTACGTCCTCAACGGGTACGAGGGCGGCCTGCCGTCGGCGCGTTACCTGGGGGAGCTGGCCGACGCGGCGGAGACCGCGGGGGCGCCGCACGACTATGTGATGGAGCTGCGCAAGCGGCCCTGCTAGGCCGCCCCGGGGTGCCCGGAGGGCTCTCGTCGGAAACGACAAGACAACGATCCGAATCCCGTGAGCATCGTCATCTACGCGCGTAGGGCGAGAGCGGCTACTCTCGTCCGCGTGAACGCTTCAGTTATTTCGGACGACCAGGGCGACCCGTACGCCGCCGCCGACGCCGCCGCCACGCGCCTGCGTGAGCTGACGGGCGCCGAGACCCACGACGTGGCCCTCGTGATGGGCTCCGGCTGGGCGCCGGCCGTCGGCGCGCTGGGCGAGCCGGAGGCGGAGTTCCCCGTCACCGAGCTTCCCGGCTTCCCGGCGCCGGCGGTCGAGGGCCACGGCGGCAGCATCCGCTCCATCAAGATCGGTGAGAAGCGCGCCCTGGTCTTCCTGGGCCGCACCCACTATTACGAGGGCCGCGGCGTCGCCGCCGTCGCGCACGGCGTGCGCACCGCGGTGGCCGCGGGCTGCAAGACGATCGTGCTGACGAACGGCTGCGGCGGTCTGCGCGAGGGCATGCGCCCCGGTCAGCCGGTCCTGATCAGCGATCACCTGAACCTGACGGCCACGTCGCCGATCGTCGGCGCGAACTTCGTGGACCTCACGGACCTGTACTCCCCGCGGCTGCGCAACCTCTGCAAGGAGATCGACCCCTCCCTCGAAGAGGGCGTCTACGCGCAGTTCCCCGGCCCGCACTACGAGACTCCGGCGGAGATCCGCATGGCCCGCACCATCGGTGCGGACCTGGTGGGCATGTCGACGGTCCTCGAGGCGATCGCCGCGCGCGAGGCCGGCGCGGAGGTGCTCGGCATCTCCCTGGTCACGAACCTTGCCGCGGGCATGACGGGTGAGCCGCTGAACCACGAGGAGGTCCTTCAGGCGGGCCGCGACAGTGCTACCCGCATGGGCGAGCTGCTGGGTCAGGTCCTGGGCCGTATTTAGTTTCCCCCTGGCGGGGCTTTTCCCTGGCGGGGCGCCTTGCCTGGCGGGGGGCCTTGCCCGGCGGGGTGGCCTTGCCCGGCGGGGCGGCCTTGCCCGGCGGGGCGCCTTTCCGGCGGGGCGGCCTTGCCAGGCGGGGGCCTCTGCGCTGTGGGGCCTCTGCGTTGTGGCTTGGCGGTCTGCGGCGGCCGCTGCCGCGAGGCTTTCCCACCCGCCCGCCCGGTTGCCCCGCGGCATCGGCCCCTTGCCGCACAAGCCTCCCCGCCCACCCGCCCGTTCACCCCGCGGCTTCGGCTCCTGCCGTAGGGGCCTTCCCACCCACCCACCCGATTGCCCCGGAGTACTGCCCGTTGCCGAACAGGCTCTCCCGCCCAACCGCCCGCCCGATTGCCCCGGAGCGTCGGGGGGCGCACGACACCTTTCGCCCCGGGGTAATCGGGTGGGTGGGCGCACGAGATCTTTCACCCCGGGGTAATCGGGTGGGTGGGCGGGAAAAATCCGCCGCGGAGCGGCGGGACAGGAACGCACCACCGGGCCGCGCCGTGCACGCGCGCACCGGCGGGACAAGAAAGCACCACCGGCCCGCACCGTGCACGCGCACACCGGCGGGACAGGAACGCACCACCGAGCCACCGCACCGACCCACCGCACCGCACCGCGCAAACATCACCTGCGGGACAGCAACGCACCGCAGGGCCATCGCCGCGTCGGGTAGGCATACCCGGGGCGGGCCGCAAAGCCTGCCGGGCCCCGGGCCCAGCGGGCCACACAGGCTGCCGGGCCCCGGGCCCAGGGACCCGAACCCGGGCCCCGCACACGAACTCCGCACACGAGAGGCTGAAGAAACGTGCCGGACGACTCTGAACTCATCGCGCGGGCCCAGGCCTGGCTTGCCGAGGACCCGGACCCCGAGACCCGCGAGGAACTCGCGAAGCTCATCGACACCGCGGACACCGACGAGCTGAGCGCCCGCTTCAGCGGCACCCTCCAGTTCGGCACCGCCGGCCTCCGCGGCGAGCTCGGCGCGGGCCCCATGCGCATGAACCGCTCCGTGGTCATCCGCGCCGCAGCGGGCCTCGCCGCGTACCTGAAGGCCGGGGGGCAGGCCGGCGGCCTCGTCGTCATCGGCTACGACGCCCGCCACAAGTCCGCGGACTTCGCGCGCGACACCGCCGCCGTCATGACCGGCGCCGGACTCCGCGCGGCGGTGCTCCCGCGCCCGCTCCCCACCCCCGTACTCGCCTTCGCCATAAGGCACCTCGGCGCGGTCGCCGGCGTGGAGGTGACGGCGAGCCACAACCCGCCGCGCGACAACGGCTACAAGGTCTATCTGGGCGACGGCTCCCAGATCGTGCCGCCCGCGGACGCGGAGATCGCGGCGCAGATCGACGCGGTGGCCTCCCTCCACGACGTCCCCCGCCCGGAGTCCGGCTGGGCGACCCTCACGGACGACGTCCTGAACGCCTACCTGGCCCGCACGGACGCCGTCCTGTCCCCGGGCTCCCCCCGTACCGCCCGCACCGTCTACACGGCGATGCACGGCGTCGGCAAGGACACCCTCCTCGCGGCGTTCGAGCGGGCGGGATTCCCCGCCCCGGAGCTCGTCGCCGAACAGGCGGAGCCCGACCCGGACTTCCCGACCGTCGCGTTCCCCAACCCGGAGGAGCCGGGCGCGATGGACCTCTCCTTCGCGAAGGCCCGCGAGGTGGACCCGGACCTGATCATCGCCAACGACCCGGACGCGGACCGCTGCGCCGCCGCGGTCAAGGACGGCCCCGACAACGCGGACTGGCGCATGCTCCGGGGCGACGAGGTCGGCGCACTCCTGGCGGCGCACCTCGTGCGCAGGGGCGCCCGCGGCACGTTCGCCGAGTCGATCGTCTCCTCGTCCCTGCTCGGCCGGATCGCCGAGAAGGCGGGTCTGCCGTACGAGGAGACCCTCACCGGCTTCAAGTGGATCGCCCGCGTCGAGGGTCTGCGTTACGGCTACGAAGAGGCCCTCGGCTACTGCGTGGACCCCGAAGGCGTACGCGACAAGGACGGCATCACGGCGGCGCTGCTCCTCACCGAGCTGGCGTCCGAGCTGAAGGAGCAGGGGCGCACGCTCCCCGACCTTTTGGACGACCTGGCCGTGGAGCACGGCCTGCACGCCACCGACCAGCTGTCGGTCCGCGTGGAGGACCTCTCCGTGATCGCGGACGCGATGCGTCGCCTGCGTGAACTGCCGCCGACCACGCTCGCGGGCCTGCCCGTGACCAGGGCCGAGGACCTGACGCAGGGCACGGACACGCTGCCGCCCACGGACGGCCTGCGGTACACGCTCGACGGGGCCCGCGTCATCGTGCGCCCGAGCGGCACCGAGCCGAAGCTGAAGTGCTACCTGGAGGTGGTGGTCCCGGTCGCGGCGAGGGACGGACTGCCCGCCGCCCGCACGGAGGCGACGGACCTCCTCGCGGCGATCAAGCGCGACCTGTCCGCCGCCGCGGGCATCTAGCGGGCTCCCGAGGCG
Source organism: Streptomyces sp. NPDC054872 (assembly GCF_053610705.1). Classification (NCBI taxonomy): domain Bacteria; kingdom Bacillati; phylum Actinomycetota; class Actinomycetes; order Kitasatosporales; family Streptomycetaceae; genus Streptomyces; species Streptomyces sp. NPDC054872. The sequence continues at coordinate 127,727 of NZ_JBSGYY010000008.1, forward strand.
GGTGGCCGCGGGGCCGCCACCCGTCCGGGTGGTTCGCACGGCGCAGCCGCCTCAGTGATCCGGTGCGCTGCCGGTCCCCCGGGAAGGGTGACCGGCAGCGCACGATCACGTTCCAGGAGCTGCCGCAGTGCCGTACGGACCGACCCCTGAGACCACCTCGACCGCACCGGCGCCATCCGCTGAGCCCCGGGTCGTCGCCCCGTCCCGCCGCCCCCGCATCGCTCCGGGCCGCTCCCCCGGCCGCCCCGCACGCGCCGTCCGCGCCCTGCGCCGCGCGTCGCCCGCACTCCTCGCGTACGCCGCCGTACGCCTCTTCGGCGCCCTGGTCTTCGCCCTGTGGGCGCGCGAGGAGCACCGGGACGTCTGGCATCTGCTGGCGGAGTCCTGGGACTGCGACTGGTATCTGAAGATCGCGGACACGGGGTACGCGGACACCCTGGGCACCAGGATCGACGCGAACAACCTCGCCTTCTTCCCGCTGCACTCCCTGCTCATCAGGGCGGGCAGTCTGCTCGTCCCGGAGCCGCGCGGGGCCGTGGGTCTCGCGATCGCCGTCACGTGTTCGTTCCTCGCGGCGTGGGGGATCTTCGCGGTGGGCGAGCGGCTGTACGGGCGCAGGGCGGGCGTCCTGCTCGCCGTTCTCTGGGGGTCGCTCCCCGTCGCGCTCGTGCAGTGGATGGGCTACACGGAGTCGCTGTTCACGGCGCTCACCGCGTGGGCGCTGTACGCCGTGCTCACCGGCCGCTGGATCTGGGCGGGTTCGCTGGCCGCGCTCGCGGGCCTGACCCGCCCCACGGGTGTGGCGCTCGCGGCGGCGGTGTCCCTGGCGGCCCTGCTCGCGCTGTGGCGCGCGCGCCGCGGTGGCGGCACCGCCGGCCGCCCACGCCTGCTCCTGGGGGCGTTGCTCGCCCCGCTCGGCTGGCTCTCGTACGTCGCCTGGGTGGGGCTGCGGCTCGGCCGCTGGGACGGCTACTTCGCCGTACAGAAGTTGTGGCACAACGAGTGGGACGGCGGGGTGGCGACTCTGCGGACCGTGCAGGACCTGCTGTCGGTCCAGCGGCCGCAGCTGTTCCTGATGATGGTGACCGCGACGCTGCTCGCGTCGGTGGCGCTGTTCGTCCTGTCGGTGGGTGACCGGCAGCCGCTGCCGCTCCTTGTCTTCACGGGCCTGCTGCTCCTGATCGTGCTCGGCAGCAAGGGGGTCTACTTCCCCCGGGCCCGCTTCCTGCTCCCCGGCTTCCCCCTGCTGCTGCCGCTCGCGGCGGCGCTGTCCCGCGCACGTACGCACGTCGCCGTGACGGTGACGGCAACAGCGGCGCTCACATCGGCGGCGTTCGGCGGCCACATGCTGCTGGCCTGGCTGGGCCCACCGTAAGGCCGCGAGAAACAGCCGCACCGCGAGAAACAGCCACCCCTACCCGACAGCGAGCAGCACCACGAGCAGCACCGCCCCGGCCAGCGCGGGCGCCAGGATTTCGTAGCCCCAGCGCACCTCGGGCTCGCCCTGCGCCGACTTCGCGGAGGCGCGGAGTTCCGCCAGGTCGCGCAGGTCGTCCATGATCTGGTCCCCGGCGGCGCGCTGGGTCTCGGGCCGGCCGGACCTCATCGAGGCGCGCAGGCCCGGGCCGCCGACGCTCGGATCGCCCGCGGCCATCCCCTGCGACTTCCTGCGGGCGGCTTTCTTGCGGCCGCGCAGGGAGACCGGGATGGCCCAGAGCTGGTACTTGGTGCCCGTCTGGGTGAAGACCTCGTTCGAGTACCCGGAGCGGAGCCCCGAGACGGACGCCCACGGCAGCGTGATCGTCCGGAAGGGGTTGCGGATGCGCAGCCGGTCGTCGTTGGCGTACACGACGGGGCGCACGGTGAAGGCGACGACGACGGGCACCGCAAGGAGCAGCCCGGCGAGCGCGAGCCACGGGGTGCGGCCCTCCCCCCGGATCATCGCGTCGATGCCGAGCCAGCCGCCGAGGGCGAGCAGCAGGACGCCTCCGGCGATACCGCCGGACGACCGGTAGGTCCGGTCCTTGTACTCGGGGTACTGGGGCTCCGCCACGGGGGGCTGGGGGTCGCTCATACCTCTGATTCTGCCTGAGGCCCGGCTCGGGGGGCCTGCGGGTCCCGCCACGCCTCCCCGCCTCCGTTCCCACTCGCCCCCTGTACAGCCGCTACGCGCGTAGATATGCTCCCCTCGTGACCATGCCCCATGCATCCGCCCCCATCGCACACGCGCTGACGGACGCCACAGCGTCGGACCGCACGCTGCGCCGCTTCCTCCACGGGCTGCCCGGCGTCGACACGGTCGGCCTGGAGGCACGCGCCGCGGCGCTCGGCACCCGTTCGATCAAGACGACGGCGAAGGCGTACGCCATCGACCTCGCCATCTCGATGATCGACCTGACGACGCTGGAGGGCGCCGACACCCCGGGCAAGGTCCGGGCGCTCGGCGCGAAGGCCGTGAACCCCGATCCGACCGACCGCGGCACCCCGAGGACCGCCGCGGTCTGCGTCTATCCGGACATGGTGGCCACCGCCAAGGAGGCCGTCGGCGACAGCGGGGTCAAGGTCGCCTCCGTCGCGACCGCCTTCCCCGCGGGCCGCGCCGCCATCGACGTGAAGCTCGGCGACGTCCGCGAGGCCGTCGCGGCGGGTGCCGACGAGATCGACATGGTCATCGACCGCGGCGCCTTCCTCGCCGGTGACTACATGACGGTGTTCGAGCAGATCCGCGCCGTGAAGGAGGCCTCGGGCGAGGCCCGGCTCAAGGTCATCTTCGAGACCGGCGAGCTCTCCACGTACGACAACATCCGCCGCGCCTCCTGGATCGGCATGCTGGCGGGCGCGGACTTCATCAAGACCTCGACCGGCAAGGTCGGCGTCAACGCCACCCCCGCGAACACCCTCCTGATGCTGGAGGCCGTACGCGACTTCCGCGAGCAGACCGGGGTACAGGTCGGAGTGAAGCCCGCGGGCGGCATCCGCACCACCAAGGACGCGATCAAGTTCCTCGTCCTGGTGAACGAGACCGCGGGCACGGACTGGCTGGACAACCACTGGTTCCGTTTCGGCGCCTCATCACTCCTCAACGACCTGCTGATGCAGCGCCAGAAGCTGGCCACGGGCCGCTACTCCGGCCCCGACTACGTCACGGTGGACTGACCCATGACTTCCACGCCCTTTGACTACGCACCCGCTCCGGAGTCCCGCTCCGTCGTCGACATCGCGCCGTCGTACGGCCTGTTCATCGACGGCGAGTTCGTGGAGGCGGCCGACGGCAAGGTCTTCAAGACCGTCTCGCCCTCCACCGAAGAGGTCCTCTCCGAAGTCGCCCAGGCCTCCTCCGAAGACGTCGACCGCGCGGTGAAGGCCGCCCGCAAGGCCTTCGAGAAGTGGTCGGCGCTGCCGGGCGCCGAGCGCGCCAAGTACCTCTTCCGCATCGCCAGGATCATCCAGGAGCGCAGCCGCGAACTGGCCGTCCTGGAGACCCTCGACAACGGAAAGCCCATCAAGGAGACGCGCGACGCCGACCTCCCCCTGGTCGCCGCGCACTTCTTCTACTACGCGGGCTGGGCCGACAAGCTCGACCACGCGGGGTATGGCGCGGACCCGCGGCCGCTGGGCGTCGCGGGCCAGGTCATCCCCTGGAACTTCCCGCTCCTGATGCTCGCCTGGAAGATCGCCCCGGCGCTCGCCACGGGCAACACGGTCGTCCTGAAGCCCGCCGAGACCACTCCCTTGAGCGCCCTGTTCTTCGCGGACATCTGCCGCCAGGCCGGCCTGCCCAAGGGCGTCGTCAACATCCTTCCCGGGTACGGCGACGCGGGCGCGGCCCTCACCGCGCACCCGGACGTGAACAAGGTCGCCTTCACCGGCTCGACCGCCGTCGGCAAGGCCATCGCGCGCCAGGTCGCGGGCACGGACAAGAAGGTCACGCTCGAACTGGGCGGCAAGGGCGCCAACATCGTCTTCGACGACGCCCCCGTCGACCAGGCCGTCGAGGGCATCGTCACCGGCATCTTCTTCAACCAGGGCCAGGTCTGCTGCGCGGGATCGCGCCTCCTCGTACAGGAGTCGGTCCAGGACGAGGTGCTCCACGCGCTCAAGCGGCGCCTGTCCACCCTGCGCCTGGGCGACCCGCTGGACAAGAACACGGACATCGGCGCGATCAACTCCGCCGAGCAGCTCGCCCGCATCACCGCGCTCGCCGAGACGGGCGAGGCGGAGGGCGCCGAGCGCTGGTCCGCCCCGTGCGAACTGCCCTCCTCCGGCTACTGGTTCGCGCCGACGCTCTTCACGAACGTCACCCAGGCGCACACCGTCGCCCGCGACGAGATCTTCGGCCCGGTGCTCTCGGTGCTGACCTTCCGGACCCCGGAAGAGGCCGTCGCCAAGGCCAACAACACGCAGTACGGCCTCTCCGCCGGCATCTGGACGGAGAAGGGCTCCCGCATCCTCGCGGTCGCCGAGCGCCTGCGCGCGGGCGTCATCTGGGCCAACACGTTCAACAAGTTCGACCCGACCTCGCCCTTCGGCGGCTACAAGGAATCGGGTTACGGCCGCGAGGGCGGTCGCCACGGCCTGGAGGCTTACCTCGATGTCTGAGCAGCGTTTGAGTGTCTTCAAGACCTACAAGCTGTACGTCGGGGGCAAGTTCCCCCGCAGCGAGAGCGGCCGGGTGTACGAGGTGACCACAGGAACATCAGCCGCTGCCGCGGCGGGCAAGAACAAGTGGCTGGCCAACGCCCCGCTCTCGTCCCGCAAGGACGCGCGTGACGCGGTCGTCGCCGCGCGCAAGGCGCAGGGCGGCTGGGCGGGCAAGACGGCCTATCTGCGCGGCCAGATCCTCTACCGCGTCGCGGAGATGCTGGAGGGCCGCAAGGACCAGTTCGTGCGCGAGGTCGCCGAGGCGGAGGGCCTGTCCAAGTCCAAGGCCGCCGCGGTCGTGGACGCGGCGATCGACCGCTGGGTCTGGTACGCGGGCTGGACCGACAAGATCGCCCAGATCGTGGGCGGCGGCAATCCCGTGGCGGGCCCCTTCTTCAACATCTCCTCGCCGGAGCCGACGGGCGTGGTGACGGTCGTCGCCCCGCAGAAGTCGTCGTTCCTCGGCCTGGTCTCGGTGATCGCCCCGGTGATCGCGACGGGCAACACGGCCGTGGTGATCGCGAGCGAGAACTCCCCGCTCCCCGCGCTCTCGCTCGGCGAGGTCCTCGCCACCTCCGACCTGCCAGGCGGCGTCGTGAACATCCTGTCCGGCAGGACGGCGGAGATCACCCCGTCGCTCGCCGCGCACCAGGACGTGAACGCGATCGACCTCGCGGGTGTCGAGGACGACGACCTGGCCAAGGAACTCGAGGTCGCCGCCGCGGACAACCTGAAGCGCGTCGTCCGTCCACAGCCTGTGGACTGGTCGGCCGATCCGGGCACGCACCGCCTTACGGCGTTCCTGGAGACCAAGACCGTCTGGCACCCCACGGGTTCACTGGGCGCGTCGGGCTCCTCGTACTGAGACCGCCCGGGCCCGCCTGAAGCCGCCTGAAGCCGCCTGAAGCCACTGCGCACGACGAAGCCCCGGTCCTCCTCCGTCCAGGAGGGCCGGGGCTTCGCCACATCACCGGGCGGACCGGCTAGCCGGGCAGCAGCCCCGTGGCCGGACCCACCACCGGCAGGTCGCTCAGCGAACCCCCGCCCTGGGTCAGCGGGGCGGTCAACGGCGCCGTCGAGACCGGCTTGAAGTCCGCGATCTGGGTGCCCAGGGCGTTGTCCAACGGGTCGGACCCCGTCCCCGCCAGCGGGTTGATCTTCAGCTCCTTGACGGTTCCGAGCCCACCCCCGGTGACCTCCTCCACCGCCCGGAGCACTCCCGCACCGGCGGCCGGCAGGTTCTCGGAGGCGGGGGGCGCGGGCGCCGGCGCGGCGCTCGCCGTCGCCGCGCCACCGATGCCGAGCGCCGAGCCCGCGACGGTGACCGTCAGACCCGCCCGCAGCAGGACGCGGGAGAGGTGCTTGGAGGCTGTTGCGTGCCGTGCCATGGGTTCCGCCCTTATCCGCTTGAGTAATCAGATGCGCACGTAGCGTAGTTGAGGGGCGGTGCGGGCACCAAAGCCCTACCCTTCGGGTCGCCTGGGCGGGTCAATGCAGCACACTGTTCTCTCGTGAGTTCCCATCCCCCGATACCCACCCGAGTCGTGCTGCTCGCCGGCCCCTCGGGCTCAGGCAAGTCGTCGTTCGCGGCCCTCACCGGCCTGCCCGTCCTGTGCCTCGACGACTTCTACAAGGAGCACGACGACCCGACACTGCCGCAGGTCCCCGGCAGCACGGACATCGACTGGGACTCCCCCGACTCCTGGGACACGGACGTCGCCGTCGCCGCCATCGAGCAGCTGTGCCGCACGGGACGTACGCGCATCCCGGTCTACGACATCGCCACCAGCTCGCGTACGGGCGAGACGGCGATGGACATCGAGCGCACACCCCTCTTCATCGCGGAGGGCATCTTCGCGGCGGACATCGTGGAGCGGTGCCGGGAGATCGGGGTGCTCGCCGACGCGATCTGTCTGCGGGGGCGGCCGTCCACCACCTACCGGCGTCGCCTCCTGCGGGACCTGCGCGAGGGGCGGAAGTCCGTGGCGTTCCTGCTGCGGCGTGGCTGGCGCCTGATGCGGGCCGAGCGCGCGATCGTCGCCCGGCAGACCGCCCTCGGCGCGCACCCCTGCGGCAAGGACGAGGCCCTGGGTCGGCTCGCGGACGCCGCGGCCGGCCGGTGCGCCAAGGCTCGCGCCGACGCCGCGTAACTCCGTACGGGCGAGGGGACGCACGCCAAGCCGCCGGGACAAAGCAGAAGGACCGGAAAGACCCCCCGGCCTTCCGGTCCCGCCACTTGCTTCCCCCGTGGATCCCCCGTGATCCCCGTTTCCCCCGTGTCCCCCCTGCTTCCGCCGCCTCCCCCCGGGAGCGGCGGCCCCCCGTAATCCCTAGGCGACCAACTCGCCGAAGGACTCCTCCTGGTCACGGCCGAAGCTGAGGACGTCGTCCTCGCGCAGCCGGCGCAGGGAGCGCCAGATGCTGGACTTCACCGTGCCCACGCTGATGTCGAGGATGTCGGCGATCTCGGGGTCCGTGCGGCCCTCGTAGTAACGCAGGACCAGCATCGTCCGCTGCAGTTCGGGGAGGCGGGCCAGGGCCTGCCAGAGAACCGCGCGGAGTTCGGTGCCACGCATCGCGTCCGTGTCGCCCGCCGTCTCCGGCAGCTCCTCGGTCGGGTATTCGTTGAGCTTGCGGCGCCGCCAGGCGCTGATGTGCAGGTTGGTCATGGTGCGGCGGAGGTACCCGCCGACCGCGGCCTTGTCGCTGATCCTGTCCCAGGCCCGGTACGTCGAGAAGAGGGCGCTCTGGAGCAGGTCCTCGGCCTCGAAACGGTCACCGGTCAGGTGATAGGCGGTTGCGTACAGGGAGGCACGACGCTCCTGGACGTAGGCGGTGAACTCCGCCTCCGACGCTGTGGTGCGCTCCCCCGTGTCCTCCCTGTACGCGGCTCCCCCGTGAGCCCCCCCATCGGTTCCCCCGTTGTCCCCGCGGGTCGCCCCCGGGAACGCGTCAACCACCGTCATGTACGCGGTGTGCTGACGCCCGGTGCCGCGAGCGCACCCCCGCCCGCTCACGGCACCGGACTTCTCGTGCCTCTCGGCAGGCCGGATCACGTCGTGGAGACGCGTGATTACTGCGCTTGAGCTGGTGCTGTGCAGTGTGTTCATCTCGCGCCCCCCGTCGGTGGAGTCCGGCTTTTTCCGTGTGACCAGAACTCTGCCGGACCCACTTCATGACGGTGTCCGCCGACTGTCACAGGCCTGCAACAGGCCTTCCATGTGTAGGGGAGAAGTGTGGGACACCACCAACAGTCGAACTGTGCCCGTGCCATGGGACAGAATGACGTCCGTGCCTTCCCTGTTGCTGATCGAGGACGACGACGCCATCCGTACGGCCCTTGAGCTTTCGCTCACCCGCCAAGGGCATCGGGTGGCCACTGCTGCCACCGGCGAGGACGGCCTGAAGCTGCTCAGTGAGCAGCGGCCGGACCTGATCGTGCTGGATGTGATGCTGCCGGGCATCGACGGATTCGAGGTGTGCCGTCGCATCCGGCGCACCGACCAGTTGCCGATCATTCTGCTGACCGCGCGCAGCGATGACATCGACGTGGTCGTCGGGCTCGAGTCCGGTGCCGACGACTATGTCGTGAAACCCGTGCAGGGACGGGTGCTCGACGCCCGTATCCGTGCGGTCCTGCGCCGCGGTGAGCGCGAGGCCAACGACGCGGCGACCTTCGGTTCGCTCGTCATCGACCGTGCCGCGATGACCGTCACGAAGAACGGCGAGGACCTGCAGCTCACGCCGACCGAGCTGCGGCTGCTCCTGGAGCTGAGCCGCAGGCCCGGACAGGCGCTCTCCCGGCAGCAGTTGCTGCGTCTGGTGTGGGAGCACGACTACCTCGGTGACTCCCGGCTCGTCGACGCGTGCGTGCAGCGGCTGCGCGCGAAGGTGGAGGACGTGCCGTCCTCACCGACGCTGATCCGTACGGTGCGTGGAGTGGGCTACCGGCTGGACACTCCTCAGTGACCAAACCGCAGGACAAGCTCCGCGGTTGGGCCGCGGCGCGCAAGGCGATCATGGCAGGGCTGCGCTTCACGAGCCTCAGGCTCCGGCTCGTCGTGGTGTTCGGTCTGGTGGCCCTCACCGCCGCCGTGACGGCGTCCGGGATCGCGTACTGGCTGAACCGCGAGGCGGTCCTGACGCGCGCGCAGGACGCGGCCCTGAAGGACTTCCAGCAGGAGATGCAGACCCGCGCCGGCGCGCTGCCGCCCAATCCGACCCAGGACGAGCTGCAGCAGGCCGCCGGGACGATGGCCAACAGCAGCCAGCGCTACAGCGTGCTCCTGATCGGGAAGGACGCCGACGGTGACACGATCGTCGGCTACTCCGACCTGGACGCCTTCACGCTCGCCGACGTGCCCAAGTCCCTGCGTAAGACGGTGAACAAGGAACAGCCGCTCACCTCCAGCAACAAGAGTCCGTACCACCTGTACTGGCAGCGGACCGTCGAGGACGGCACCCCGTATCTCGTGGGCGGCGCCAAGGTCATCGGCGGCGGGCCGACCGGTTACATGCTCAAGTCCCTCGAGCCGGAGGCGAAGGACCTGAGTTCGCTCGGCTGGTCCCTCGCCATCGCCACGGGTCTCGCGCTCATCGGTTCCGCGCTGCTCGCGCAGGCCGCGGCGACCACCGTGCTCAAGCCGGTGCACCGGCTCGGTGTCGCCGCGCGGCGGCTCGGCGAGGGCAAGCTGGACACGCGCCTGAGGGTGTCGGGCACCGATGAACTGGCCGATCTGTCACGGACGTTCAACCGGACCGCGGAGAGCCTGGAGAAGAAGGTCGACGACATGAGCGCCCGTGACGAGGCGTCACGGCGCTTCGTCGCCGACATGTCGCACGAGCTGCGTACGCCGCTGACCGCGATCACCGCGGTGACGGAGGTGCTCGAGGAGGAGCTGGACGCGGAGACCGGCAGCGTGGACCCGATGATCGAGCCCGCCGTACGGCTCGTGGTCAGCGAGACCCGCCGTCTGAACGACCTGGTGGAGAACCTGATGGAGGTCACCCGCTTCGACGCGGGTACGGCAAGGCTCGTCCTGGACCACGTCGACATCGCCGACCAGATCACGGCCTGCATCGACGCCCGTGCCTGGCTCGACGCGGTCGAGCTGGACGCGGAGCGCGGCATCATGGTGCGGCTCGACCCGCGCCGCCTCGACGTCATCCTGGCGAACCTGATCGGCAACGCGCTCAAGCACGGCGGCTCCCCGGTGGAGGTCTCGGTGCGGCTCGCGGGCGAGAAGCTCGTCATCGCGGTGCGTGACGGGGGCCCCGGCATCCCCGAGGACGTACTGCCGCACGTCTTCGACCGCTTCTACAAGGCGAGCGCGTCCCGGCCGCGGTCGGAGGGCAGCGGTCTCGGGCTCTCCATCGCCCTGGAGAACGCCCACATCCACGGCGGGGAGATCACCGCCGCGAACTCGCCCGAGGGCGGCGCGGTGTTCACGCTGTGGCTGCCGCGCGACCCGTCGGCGCTGCTGCCCGAGGACGAGGCCGCGGAGGGCACGGACGGCGGCGACGCCGTCGAGGGGGAGAAGCGATGAACCACCGACGGCTTCGCGCCGCGCTGCTCGCCACCGCGCTGACCGCGGTCCTCGCGGGCTGCGGCATCCGCTCGACGGAGGTGCCGACGGACTTCGGCCCGGGGCCCTCCCGGGTGCCCTGCGTGATGTCCGGGTCGAGCATCGCCTCGCAGTCCACCAGCGGGGTTCCCGTGCAGGTCTTCCTGGTGTGCGCGGCACAGCTGGTGACCGTCGACCGGTCGGTGCGGATCCCCACCGAGAAGGCGACGACGGACCGCGTCCGGATCGCGCAGGCGCTCGTCGACGAGCTGTCGCAGGCGCCCTCGGCCCCGGAGAAGCAGGCGGGCTTCGCGACGGACGTACGCGCCGGCACGGTCGTCGACGGTCCCAAGAACGGCGACCCCGAGGACGCCCTGCGGTTCAGCACGTCCCCGGAGGATCTGTCGGCGTTCGCTCTGGCACAGATCGTTTGCACCTTCGCGGACAGCGCGGCGGCGGGCGACGACCGCGAGGTGATCATGGGCGGCCCCGGCGACGACCCGCTGCGCCGCTATGAATGCACCCAGGCGGTCCGGCAGCGCCCCGGGACGGTGGCTCCGCCCACCGAGACCGTGAAGTAGTCGATCAAGACAGTCACGGTGTGCGATCAGGACAGTGCGTGTTCCGGGAGTGAATGCGCGGAACCGATCCTGCCGTCAGGCGCGTCTTGGGGGGCGTGCGTCAAGGCTCGGGCGGCCACGGGGCCGCCATCCGCTTCCGTGCGGCAGGAGGATTCCTCCTCGTCGCGCATCTTCTGTTCGTCGGCTGGCTCACTCTGCGTCCACTGGACGTGCCGTGGGTCAGCGCGGCGAATCTGCAGCCCTTCGCCGGCATCAAGGCGGATCTGGCGCTCGGACCTGTGCAGGCCGCCCGGCAGATAGGCGGCAGTCTGCTGCTCCTCGCCCCGCTCGGTGTGCTGCTTCCGCTCGCCGGTGGGCGGGTTCACGTGTCACCGCTCGGTTCGCTGGTGCGGACGGTCGCGGCGGGCGCGCTGATCTCGCTCGGCATCGAACTGCTGCAGACCGGGGTCCCCGGGCAGGTCGTCGACATCGACTCGCTGTTCCTGAATTCCGTGGGCGTGGCCCTCGCGCATCTCGCCGTGGTGCCCGCCGCCAGGGCCAGGCTCCGCCGCCGTACGGACGGGGAGCATCGGGCGACCCTCCTGCGGGAGGACGCCTCTCAGGGATCGACCCCGACGATTCCCAGGGTCGGTATCGCACCTTAGAGCGACGCTTCGCCCGCTTCGTGAACGTAGCTTTGAGTCATCGGGGAAACGCCCCGGACCTGATCGCCACGGTTCACGAAGGAGCCACCATGACCGCCCTTGCCCGCCCCACCCACGGCCGGATGATCGGCGGAGTGTGTGCCGCCCTCGCCCAGCGTTTCGGCACGTCGGCGACCACGATGCGCGTGATCTTCGTGCTCTCGTGCCTGCTGCCCGGCCCGCAGTTCCTGCTCTATGTCGCGCTCTGGTTCCTGTTGCCCTCCGAGGGCAAGGCCAGGCAGGCAGCCTGGTGAACCGGCGGCCCCCGCCGCCGCACGCGTACGCCGATGGGGCGCACCCTCGTAGGAGGGCGCGCCCCATCGGCGTGTGCGGAGACCGCGAGGATCAGCCGAGCGGCAGACCGTTCAGGGCCAGACCGTCGGTGGGCAGACCCTGGAGGGGCAGACCCTGCGTGGGCAGGGCACCGGCGAGCGGCAGGCCCTTCGTGGGCAGGGCGCCGGCGAGCGGCAGGCCACCGAGCAGACCGGAGACCGGGTCGGCCGCGGCGGGCTTGGCCCTGTCGTCAGCGTCCTTCATGCTCTCGCCGAGCTTGTCCACGGTCGGCGCGGAGGCCTGGAGGGTGCTGCCGAGCACGTTCTGGCCGGCGGAGATCGCCTCGGGGCCACCGGCGGGCAGCTTCTCGCCGACCTGCTCCATGGGGAGCATGGCGGTGGCGGAGCCCAGGGCGCCCGTGGCGTCGGGCAGGGCCGGCGCGGCGTTGGCGGCACCCGCGCCCGCGGCGGCGAAGGCGGCGCCGAGAGCGGCGACACCGAGGGTCTTGGCGGCAGACTGCTTCATCTTCAATGCGTCCTTGATGACGGGGACTTTCGAGCGGCCCATGACCGTAAACATGTGAAGGGGCGGTCCGCAAACAGCGAAACAGCAAAAGCGCGGCCGGGAATTAATGTTCCCGGCCGCGCCCAAACTGCTTCATTTTCTGTTACACGTCGACAGAAGCCCTGGTGGAGGCGGTCTGACGGAACAGCCATTCGGACTTCAGCTCGGCATATCCGGGCTTGATCACGTCATTGATCATGGCCAGGCGTTCATCGAAAGGAATGAACGCTGATTTCATCGCATTGACTGTGAACCACTGCATGTCGTCGAGCGTGTAGCCGAAAGTCCCGACCAAATGCTCGAATTCGCGGCTCATGCTGGTGCCGGACATCAGGCGGTTGTCGGTGTTCACCGTGGCCCGGAAGTGCAGCTTGCGGAGCAGACCGATGGGGTGGTCGGCGTACGAGTCGGCGGCACCCGTCTGCAGGTTGGAGCTGGGGCACATCTCCAGCGGGATGCGCTTGTCGCGCACGTAGCTGGCGAGGCGGCCGAGCTTCACGGTGCCGTCGTCGGCGACCTGGATGTCGTCGATGATCCGCACGCCGTGGCCGAGGCGGTCGGCGCCGCACCACTGCAGGGCCTGCCAGATGGACGGCAGCCCGAAGGCCTCGCCCGCGTGGATGGTGAAGTGGTTGTTCTCCCGCTTGAGGTACTCGAAGGCGTCGAGGTGCCGGGTGGGCGGGAAGCCCGCCTCCGCGCCCGCGATGTCGAAGCCGACGACACCCAGATCGCGGTAGCGGTTGGCGAGTTCGGCGATCTCCAGGGCGCGGGCCGCGTGCCGCATGGCGGTGAGCAGCGCGCCCACGCGGATGCGGTGGCCGTTGGCCTTCGCGCGCCGCTCGCCCTCCCGGAAGCCTTCGTTGACGGCCTCGACGACCTCTTCGAGCGTGAGGCCCTGCTCCAGGTGCTGCTCGGGGGCGTACCGGATCTCGGCGTAGACGACGCCGTCCTCGGCGAGGTCCTCGGCGCACTCGGCCGCCACGCGCTTGAGGGCGTCCTTCGTCTGCATCACGGCGCAGGTGTGGGCGAAGGTCTCCAGATAGCGCGGCAGCGAACCGGAGTCGGCGGCTTCCCTGAACCAGATCCCCAGCTTGTCGGGGTCGGTCTCGGGCAGACCCTCGTAACCCGACTCGCGGGCGAGGTCGACGATCGTGCCGGGGCGCAGGCCGCCGTCGAGGTGGTCGTGCAGGAGCACCTTCGGGGCGCGGCGGATCTGGTCGGCGCTGGGCGTTTCGCGGTCCGTCTGACCGGCTTTGGTGGTCTGGCTCGTCATCTCGGCACTCTAGCGCCTACGCGCGTAGATCGCCGGGTGGATCTCACGGGTCGATACGTAACAGTGACCCCGCGGACGGGTGGCGTACACCATCGCTTCTGACACTGTTCTGTCATGGCACAGCAAGCGACGCCCGATTCCGCGCGCGCGGCCAGGCTCGGACGCGTGATCGGCGCCCGTCCTTCGGCGGTCAGCGGCGCGGTGCTGCTGCTCCCCGGCGGCCACGAGACCTCCGACCGCAAGCCGTCCCCGTTCGCCGCCGCCACGGTGCGCGCGCTCGGCCGCAAGCTCGCCCAGGACGGCCGCGAGGAAGGGCTCGCCGCGCACGTCGTGCACTACCGCAGCCGCGGGTGGAACGGCGCGCAGGCGCAGTTGGCGCGGGACGCGGAGTGGGCCGCGGACGAGGTCGTCCGCCTCTACGGCGATGTCTCGATCTGCCTCGTGGGCCGGGACATGGGCGGCCGGGCCGCACTGCGGGCCGGCGGCCACGAAGCGGTCAACTCCGTCCTGGCGCTGGCTCCTTGGCTGCCCGAGGACGACGTGGCCGCCTCCCCCGAACCGGTGAGGCAGCTCGCCGGGCGGCGGGTCCTGATCGTGCACGGCACGAACGACGAGCGGACCGACCCCGAGCTCTCGTTCCGTCTCGCGGCGCGGGCGAAGAAGGCGAACCGTGAGGTGTGCCGGTTCGAGGTGCACTCCGACGGCCACCGGCTGCAGCAGCACCAGTCCGAAGTCCAGGCGCTGGCCTCGGACTTCGTCATGGGCTCGCTGTTCGGCCATGCGTACGCGCGCCCCCTGGAGGACGCGCTCGCGGCTCCGCCGCCGCTCGGGCTGCGGATGCCGCTCGCCGCGGGGTTCGGGGAGTCGATGCGGCACTGACGCGGCACCGACGGCCGCGCGGGAGGCGCTACTCCGGCAGCAGCCGCCCGCGCCTGCTCAGCAGGAACTTCTTGAACGCCGCCACCGGCGGAGTGTCCGGGTGACCGTCCAACCAGGCCACGCCGATCTCCCGGACCGCACGCTGGCCCGTCACCGTCAGCTCCACGACCCCCGGGCGCGGCACGGCCGGCGGCGGCAGCAGAGCCACCCCCAGACCCGCCGCGACAAGGCCCCGGAGCGTCTCCGCCTCCTCCCCCTCGAACGCGATCCGCGGCTTGAAGCCCGCCTCCTGGCAAAGGTCGTCCGTGATGCGCCGCAGGCCGTAGCCGGGTTCGAGCGTCACGAACGCCTCGTCGGCCGCCTCCGCGAGACGCACCCGCTTCCGCGACGCGAGGCGGTGGTCGTCCGGCACGACGAGGCGCAGCCGCTGTTCGTCCAGGCGGCGGGCGACGAGATCGGGCGCGTCCGGCACGGGCGAGGTCAGGCACAGGTCGAGCTCCCCCGCCCGGAGCCGCTCGATCATCGCCTCCCCGTAGTTCTGTACGAGGCTGAAGCGGACCCGGGGGTGGTCCGCGCGGAAGGCGCGGATCAGGCCGGGGACGGTCTCCGAGCCCATGGTGTGGAGAAAGCCGAAGGCCACCTTGCCCGAGGCCGGGTCCGCGTCCGCCCGCACGGACTCCGCGGCCCGCTCCACCTCACCGAGCGCCCGCTCGACGGACGCCAGGAACGTACGGCCCGCCGGAGTCAGCGACACCGTCCTGCCGTGCCGCGCGAACAGGTCGACCCCCAGGTCCTGTTCGAGGCGCACCAACGCGCGCGACAGCGTCGACTGCGGCACCTGCATCTCCTGCGCGGCCCGCGTCACGTGCTCCGTCCGCGCGACCCCCGCGAAGTACGCCAACCGCGGCGAGAGCAGCGCGGACCAGGACTCCGGGGTCAGCTCGGCGGGTGCGGACACCGCCGCGCCGATGTCTCCTACGTAACTGCTCTGCGACAGACGCCGCTCTGAACTGCGCTCATGCACCATGGGAACGATTATGACCAGTCCATGCATTGGACGGATGAGTGGTGTGTGCCTACGTTCGACGTATGCCTCCCGCCAGTAGCGGGGCGTCCGTCACCCACGCGGCCGCCCTCTCCCCGTCGTCCCCGCAGACCGAACCCGCCGACACACGCCTGAACCCCGGCGGCCCCGGCTACCGCCGGATGAGCTTCGCCCTCTTCCTCGCCGGTGTCGCGACCTTCGCCCTCCTCTACTCCACGCAGGCGCTGCTCCCCCTCGTCTCCGCCGACTTCGGCGTCAGCGCGAGCACGGCGAGCTGGACGGTGTCGGCGGCCACGGGCGCGCTGGCCCTCTTCGTGCTGCCCCTGAGCGCGCTCAGCGAGCGGTTCGGGCGGCGCACGCTCATGACGGTCTCGCTGACGGTCGCGGTGGTCGTGGGTCTTCTCGTCCCCTTCGCGCCCTCCATCGGGGCGCTCATCGCGCTGCGCGCCGTACAGGGCGCCGCGCTCGCCGGGCTCCCGGCGTCCGCGATGGCCTTCCTCGCCGAGGAGGTCAGGCCCAAGGCGCTGGTCGCCGCGATCGGCATGTTCGTGGCGGGGAATTCGATCGGCGGCATGAGCGGGCGCATCATCACCGGCTGGGTCGCCCAGGCATGGGGCTGGCGCGTGGCCGTGGGCGTGGTGGGTGTCGTGGCCGTCCTGTGCGCCCTCGCCTTCCGCGCGCTGCTCCCCGCGCCGCGCCACTTCACGGCGGGGTCGCTCAACCCCAAGGCCCTTGGCCGGACGATCCGTTCGCATCTGTCCAACCCGCTGCTGTGCCGCCTGTACGCGATCGGCGCGCTGTTCATGACCGTGTTCGGCGCGGTCTACACGGTGATCGGCTACCGCCTCACCGAGGCGCCGTTCTCGCTCCCGCAGGGCGTCATCGGCTCGATCTTCCTGGTCTACCTCGTCGGTACGGTCTCGTCGGCCGCCGCGGGGAAGCTGGTGACACGGCTCGGACGGCGCGGGGCGCTGTACCTGGCGGTGAGCACGACGGCCGGCGGTCTGCTGCTCTCCCTCTCCGACTCCCTGGTCATGGTGCTGCTCGGGCTCGTCCTGATCACCGCCGGCTTCTTCGCCGGTCACGCGGTCGCCTCCTCGTCCGTGAGCCGGACGGCCACCACGGGGCGCGCACAGGCATCGGCGCTCTACCAGTCCGCGTACTACCTGGGCTCCAGCGCGGGCGGCACGCTCGGCGCGGTCGCCTTCCACGCGGGGGGCTGGGCCGGGACCGTGGGCCTGGGGCTGCTCGCGGTGACCGGGGTCGTCTCCCTCACCGTCTGGGGCTCGCACGTGGCCCGGGTCCAGGAGCGGCGGGACCGGCAGCGGCTCGTGGCGGCTCACTAGCCGCCCGGGGCGCCCCCCTCTCCCGCCTGCGGGTTTTCCCACTCCGGGGGCCGTTGTCAGTGGGCTGCGGTAGCTTCCAAAGTGCCGGGACATTCGTGGCAGCCGCAGGGGTGGGTTGGGATGACGGACATCGCAGGGACGACGTCGGAACTGGACGTCACGCTGGAGAAGCACCGGGTCGAACTGACCGGGTACTGCTATCGCATGCTGGGCTCCGCCTTCGAGGCCGAGGACGCCGTGCAGGACACGATGGTCCGCGCCTGGCGGAGCTACGAGAAGTTCGAGGGCCGCTCCAGCCTCAGGTCGTGGCTGTACCGCATCGCGACGAACGTCTGCCTGGACATGCTGAACGCGGGCAACCGCCGGGCCCGCCCCATGGACCTGACCGCGGCGGCGCCGCTGGCCCAGGCCGCGCTCACCCCGCGCCCGGACAACGTATGGCTGGAGCCGATGCCCGACGCGCGCGTACTGCCCTCCGTCAGCGATCCCGCCGAGGCCGCCGTGGCGAAGGAGTCGGTGCGGCTCGCGTTCATCGCGGCCCTGCAGCAACTGCCGCCCAAGCAGCGGGCGGTGCTGATCCTGCGCGAGGTCCTCGCGTGGAAGGCCAGCGAGGCGGCCGAGCTCCTCGACACCTCGGTGGCCTCCGTCAACAGCGCGTTGCAGCGGGCGCGGGCGACGCTGGCCGAGAGGCCGGCCGACGACACCGCCACGTCCGACCCGCTGGACGAGGAGCAGCAGAAGCTCCTCGAGCGGTATGTGGCTGCGTTCGAGGGCTATGACATGGCGGCGCTGACGGCGCTGCTGCACGAAGACGCCATCATGACGATGCCCCCGTTCGACCTGTGGCTGCGCGGCACGGCCGACATCACCGGCTTCATGTCGACGATGGGCGCCTCCTGCGCCGACAGCCGGCTGCTCCCGGTCGACGTCAACGGCACGCCGGGCTTCGCCCACTACAAGCCCGACCCCGAAAAGGGCGGGTTCACGCCGTGGGCGGTTCAGGTCATCGAGATCTCAGAGGGGCGGATCGCGGGCTTCCACTGCTTCCTGGACACACCCCGGTGGTTCCCGCTGTTCGGCCTGCCGGTCCACCTCGACCTCAATGGGGAGCCCGACGAGGTGCAGTAGCTCGCGCAGGGCCGGGGCCGCGTTCCGTACGCGGATCCGGCCGCCGGCGCGGCGGGCGGTGAGCTGTAGGCGGGCCAGGGCGTCTATTGCCGCCAGGACGGGCGGGCCTACGCCTGCGGCGTCGCATACGAGGACGTCCGCATCGGTCGCTTGCAGCGTGGCGCGGGCTTCCTCGCAGAGACGGTGCGTCGCCTCTCGGTCGAGGGTGCCGGTGAGGGTCAGGTCTGGCTGTGGGTTGGGGTTCACGTTGGGATGACTGGGCTGAGGGCCGGAACTCATCGGTAGGTCCGCCGGTTCGCCTGCGGCGAGCTTTTCCAACCCCGCCCCTTCCCGAAAACCCGCTCCGGCGCGGGGGCCTTGCGTGCCGTTGATCACCAGCTTCGCCGAGTTTGTCCTCAAGCGCCGGACGGGCTATTTCCAGCCCGTCCGGCGTTTGAGGACATCTTGTCGGGGGTCCAGGGGGCGAAGCCCCCCTGGTTTCGGGAAGGGGCGGGGTTGGGGAAAAGAAACCCCTACGCGATGCGGTCCAGCACGATCGGCGTCGCCGCGAAGCCCGTGCCCTCCGGGGCGATGTCGAAGGAGCCCTGCACCGCCTGCAAGGCGTACTCGAAGCGCTCCGGAGTATCCGTGTGCAGGGTCATGAGCGGCTCCCCGGCGCGGACCTGAGCGCCCGGCTTCGCGTGCAGCTCCACACCCGCCCCCGCCTGCACCACGTCCTCCTTGCGCGCACGCCCCGCGCCCAGGCGCCACGCGGCGACGCCGACGTCGTACGCGTCGAGGCGGGTCAGGACGCCGGAGGACGGCGCCGTCACGACGTGCGTCTCCCGGGCCACCGGGAGGGTCGCGTCGGGGTCGCCGCCCTGGGCGGAGATCATCCGGCGCCACACGTCCATGGCCGACCCGTCGGCCAGCGCCTTCGCCGGGTCGACGTCACGCAGACCCGCCGCGTCCAGCATCTCCCGCGCAAGGGCGAGGGTCAGCTCGACCACGTCCGCCGGGCCACCGCCCGCGAGGACCTCCACCGACTCACGGACCTCGAGCGCGTTGCCCGCCGTCAGGCCAAGGGGCGTGGACATGTCCGTGAGCAGGGCCACCGTGCGGACGCCGTGGTCCGTGCCGAGGCCCACCATCGTGGACGCCAGTTCCCTCGCGTCCTCCAGCGTCTTCATGAACGCGCCCGTGCCGACCTTCACGTCCAGGACGAGCGAGCCCGTGCCCTCGGCGATCTTCTTCGACATGATCGAGGAGGCGATGAGCGGGATGGCCTCCACCGTTCCCGTCACGTCCCGCAGCGCGTACAGCTTCTTATCGGCCGGGGCGAGGCCGTCGCCCGCCGCGCAGATCACGGAACCCACACCGTCGAGGACCGACAGCATCTCCTCGTTCGAGAGGAGGGCGCGCCAGCCCGGGATGGACTCCAGCTTGTCCAGGGTGCCGCCGGTGTGGCCGAGGCCCCGGCCGGAAAGCTGCGGCACCGCCGCGCCACACGCGGCGACCAGCGGGGCGAGCGGCAGCGTGATCTTGTCGCCGACACCGCCCGTGGAGTGCTTGTCGGCGGTCGGGCGGGACAGGGACGAGAAGTCCATGCGCTCGCCGCTCGCGATCATCGCGGCGGTCCAGCGGGCGATCTCGCCGCGGTTCATGCCGTTCAGCAGGATCGCCATGGCCAGGGCCGACATCTGCTCGTCGGCCACCACTCCGCGTGTGTAGGCGTCGATGACCCAGTCGATCTGCTCGCCGCTCAGCTCGCCGCGGTCCCGCTTCGTACGAATCACGGAGATGACGTCCATGGCATAACCCCTCTTTGCGCCTTAAAACGGTGAGGCGACTCTACGCGCATAGAGCCGCGAGATGAAGGCGGCCCCCACCCGTCGCACAGCAACAGGCAGGGGCCGTACGTCAGTTGAGGTGCTGCGGGCCGAACGGGTCCGGCAGCATCTCCCCCAGGGTCCTGACACCCGCGGCCGTCTCCAGGAGGAGCGTCGGGCCGCCGAACTCGTAGAGCAGCTGGCGGCAGCGGCCGCACGGCATCAGGATCTCGCCCTTGGCGTCGACGCAGGTGAAGTGCGTCAGACGGCCGCCTCCGGTGAGCTGGAGCTGCGAGACCAGGCCGCACTCGGCGCACAGGCCGAGGCCGTACGACGCGTTCTCCACGTTGCAGCCCGACACCGTGCGGCCGTCGTCCACGAGGGCCGCGGCACCGACCGGGAAGCCTGAGTAGGGCGCGTACGCACGGGACATGGCCTCGCGCGCAGCATCCCGCAGCGCGTCCCAGTCGGTCTCGGTCACGTTCCTTGTCCCTTTCGGTAGGGCTGTCCGTCCGCCTTCGGCATCCGCAGCCGCTGGGCGGAGAGCGAGAGCACGAGCAGCGTGACGACGTACGGCGTCGCGGTGACAACCTGGTTCGGCACCTCGTCGGTCAAGCCGTACCACGCGAACATCAGCGCCGAGACGGCCGCGGTGATCGCCGCGGGGACGTAACGCTTGCGCCATACGAGGTAGGCCGCGCCGATGACCAGCAGGATCGCGAGCAGCAGGAGCAGTGCGTGCACGTTCGTGCCGCCGCCCCGGAGCTTCAGGCTGTCGGTGTAACCGAACAGGCCGGCACCGAGCGCGAGTCCGCCGGGCATCCAGTTGCCGAAGATCATGGCGGCGAGGCCGATGTAGCCGCGCCCGCCGGTCTGGCCCTCCAGGTAGATGTTGGAGGCGACCAGGGAGAGGAAGGCGCCGCCCAGACCCGCCAGACCACCGGAGATGACCACGGCGAGGTACTTGTACTTGTAGACGTTGACGCCGAGGGACTCGGCGGCCACCGGGTTCTCGCCGCAGGAGCGCAGGCGCAGACCGAACGAGGTGCGCCACAGGACCCACCAGCTCAGCGGCACCATCGCGATGGCGATGACGGTGAGCGGCGACAGGTTCGTGAACAGACCGCCGAGCAGGCCCGCGATGTCCGAGACGAGGAACCAGTGCTTCTCGTTCAGGTCCTGCAGCCAGTCGGAGAGGCCCGGCACGGAGAACTCACCGAGCGAGTCCACCGGCGGCGACTGCTTCGACGTACCGCCCTCCTTGCCCTCGAAGGCGAAGGTGGAGAGGTAGCGGGTGACGCCCAGGGCGAGGATGTTGATGGCCACACCGGAGACGATGTGGTTGACGTTGAAGGTGACCGTGACGATCGCGTGCAGCAGACCACCGAGCGCGCCGCCGAGGATGCCGAACAGGATGCCGACCCACGGGCCCCACTGGTAACCGGCGAACGCGCCGAACCAGGTGCCGAGGATGAGCATGCCCTCCAGGCCGATGTTGACCACGCCCGCGCGCTCGGCCCACAGACCGCCGAGGCCCGCGAGGCCGATCGGCACGGCGAGCCGCAGCGCGGTCGACATCTGGCCGGTGGAGGTGATGCCGTTCGCGTCGGTGATGAGCCGGACCACGGACGTCAGGACGAGCACGCCCGCGATGATCAGGAGGAGGACGGGGAGCGATATGCGGCGGCGGCCCGGCGCGGGCTGCTTGGCCGGGGGCTTGGCTACGGTTGCCGAGCTCATCGGGCAGCCACCTCCTTCACGGTGTCGTTGTTGCCGTTGTTGCGGGCCGCGGCGGCCAGTTCCTCACCGACGCGGCGCTGCTGACGCTTGAGGCCCCAACGGCGTACGGCCTCGTACGAGACGACGACCGCGATCACGATGAGGCCCTGCATGATCACCGCGATCTCCTTGTCGTACGCGACCGGGGTCGCGTAGTCGAGGGCGGGCGACGCCTTGTCGAGGAAGGCCCAGAGCAGCGAGGCGAACGCGATGCCGACCGGGTTGTTGCGGCCGAGCAGGGCGATGCCGATACCGGTGAAGCCGAGCCCCGCGGGGAAGCTGAGGCTGTAGGTGTGGGTGTCGCCGAGCAGGATCGGCATGCCGGCGAGGCCCGCGACCGCGCCGGAGATCAGCATCGCGCTGAGCACCATGCGCTTGGCGTTCACGCCGGAGGCCGCGGCGGCCGACGTGGAGGCGCCGGTGGCGCGCAGGTCGAAGCCGAAGCGGGTGCGGTTGAGGATCACCCAGTACAGGACGCCCGCGAGCGCGGCGATGATCACGAAGCCGTAGATCTCGCCGGACTCGCCCATGCTGATGCCGGGGAACCAGCCGGACTCGTGCATCTCGCCGGTGGTCTGGTTGTTGCCGACCGGGACACCGAAGTTGTCGGTGAGGGTCATGTAGCCGATGACGCTCGTCGCGATGGCGTTGAGCATGATCGTCGCGACGACCTCGCTGACCCCGCGGGTGGTCTTCAGGATGCCCGCGATGCCCGCCCAGAAGGCGCCGGTGAGCATGGCGACCAGCATCAGGAGCGGGATCTGCAGCGGGGCCGGGAGCGCCACGTGCGCGCCGACCACCGCGGTGGTCATCGCGGCGAGGCGGTACTGGCCGTCCACGCCGATGTTGAACAGGTTCATGCGGAAGCCGACGGCCACCGCGAGCGCCGCCAGGTAGTACATCCCGGCCTGGTTGATGGTCAGGACCTGGACGTCGGAGTAGCTGATCTGCTCCAGCATCAGCGCGTACGGCTCGATCGGGTTCTTGCCCGAGGCGAGCAGCACGACCGAGGTCAGCGCCACGGCCACGACGAGCGCGATGACCGGTCCGGCCACCGCGAGGAGCACCCGCTCCTTGTCGAACTTCTTCATCGGGCCTCGTCCTCCGAAGTCTCGGCAGAGCCCTCTTCGGGGTCTTCTTCTACGTGTTCGAGGTGGCCGGAGGCGGCACCCGTCATGGCCGAACCGAGCTCCTCCGGCGTGATGGTGGCCGGATCGGCGTCGGCGACGAGCCGTCCGCGGTAGATCACGCGGAGGGTGTCGGAGAGGCCGATCAGCTCGTCCAGGTCCGCGGAGATCAGCAGGACGGCGAGTCCCTCGCGCCGGGCCTCGCGGATCTGGTCCCAGATCTGGGCCTGCGCGCCGACGTCCACACCGCGGGTGGGGTGCGCGGCGATCAGGAAGCGCGGCTTGTGGCTCATCTCGCGGCCGACGATCAGCTTCTGCTGGTTGCCGCCGGAGAGCGAGGCCGCCGTGACGTCGATGCCGGGCGTACGGACGTCGTACTGCTCGACGATGCGCCGGGTGTCGGCCTGCGCGCCCTTGGGGTCGAGCCAGAAACCGCCCTTGCCGCGCGAGTTGGGCTTCTCGGTGACGTGACCGAGGATGCGGTTCTCCCAGAGCGGCGACTCCAGGAGGAGGCCGTGGCGGTGGCGGTCCTCGGGGATGTAGCCGACGCCCTGCTCGCGACGGTGGCGCGTGGCGAGGTCCGTGATGTCCTTGCCCGCCATGCGGATGACGCCGGAGTCGGCGTGCTTCAGGCCGATCAGCGCGTCGATCAGCTCGGTCTGGCCGTTGCCCTCCACACCCGCGAGGCCGAGGACCTCGCCCTCGTGGATGGTGAAGGAGATGTCGTCGAGGAGGGCGCGGCCCGACTCGCCGTCGGCGAGCAGCTTGAGCTCCTCGACCTCGATCATCGCCCGGTCGGTGACCGTCGACTCGGCCGTCTCCGGGGTGGGCAGCTCGCTGCCCACCATCAGCTCGGCGAGCTGGCGCGGGGTCGTCTCGGAGGGAATCGCCGTGCCCACCGTCGTGCCGCGCCGGATGACGGTGATGTCGTCGGCGACGGACAGGACTTCGCCCAGCTTGTGGGAGATGAAGATGACGGACAGACCCTCGGACTTCAGCTCGCGCAGGTTGTCGAAGAGCGCGTCGACCTCCTGCGGCACGAGGACCGCGGTCGGCTCGTCCAGGATCAGCGTCGTGGCGCCGCGGTAGAGGACCTTGAGGATCTCCACGCGCTGCCGGTCGGCGACGCCGAGGTCCTCGACCATGGCGTCGGGGCGCACCCCGAGGCCGTACCGGTCGGATATCTCCGCGATCTCGCGGCGGGCGGCGGCGCCGATGCCGTGCAGCTTCTCGCTGCCGAGAACGATGTTCTCCAGGACCGTGAGCTGGTCGGCGAGCATGAAGTGCTGGTGGACCATGCCGATGCCACGCGCGATGGCGTCGGCGGGGCTGGAGAAGGTCACCTGGCTGCCGTCGACGGAGATGGTGCCCTCGTCCGGCTTCTGCATGCCGTAGAGGATCTTCATCAGGGTCGACTTGCCCGCGCCGTTCTCGCCGACGAGGGCGTGCACGGTGCCCTTGCGGACGATCAGGCGGATGTCGTGGTTGGCCACCACGCCCGGGAAGCGCTTGGTGATGCCGGTGAGTTCAACGGCGACGGCCTGGGCGATGGTCTGGCCCTTGTCGGGACTGGTGGACGCGTCGATGGCGCACTCTCCTCGGGAATCCTCAGGAAAGGGGCCACCTACGCGCGTAGCGCCCCTGGTTCGACGGGAGTTGGGCAGTGGGCCGCGCGAACGGGGCGCGGGGGAAACCATCGTCCCCCACACCCCGTTCCGCGACCATCACGCTGTTGTTACGGCTGCGGCGACCGATGTCGAGGTGGTCGCCGCAGCTGTCGGCACTGCGGTCGTTACGGCGTCGCCTTGACCTTGATCTTGCCGCCGATGATGCCCTCTTCGGCCTTCTTCAGGGCAGCCTGGAGGTCGGCGTTCTTCTTGAACTCGGGGTTCGAGTCGGCGAGCGCGACGCCACCGGACTTGAGGTCGGCGCGGACGACGCCGCCCTCGGCGTTGTCGTCGGCGACGGACTTCGCCAGGTTGTAGACCGAACCGGCGACGTCCTTCGTCGCGGAGGTCAGGATGTACTTCTTGTACTTGGCGAGCGCGTCCTGCTTGTACTGGTCGGAATCGACGCCGATCGCCCAGACCTTCTTGGCGGCGGCGGCCTCGATGACGCCCTGACCGGAGAGACCGGCGGCGTGGTAGACCACGTCGGCGCCGTCCTCGATCTGGCCCTGCGCGGCGGTCTTGCCCTTGTCGGGGCTGGTGAAGCCGCCGTCCTCGGCCTTCTCCGTCAGGTACTGCTTGACGACCTTGACCTTGGGGTTCGTGTCCTTGACGCCCTGCGTGAAGCCGGCCTCAAACTTGTGGATGAGGGGCACGTCCACGCCGCCGACGAAGCCGACGGTCTTGCTCTTGGTCGTCTTGGCGGCGGTGACGCCCGCGAGGTACGAGGCCTCCTGCTCGCTGAAGACCAGGTCGGCGACGTTCTTGGCCTTGACCGTCTCGTCGTCGACGATGCCGAAGGTGACCTTCGGGAACTTGGCGGAGACTTCCTTGACCGCGGGGGCGTAGGCGTAACCGACGCCGATCACCGGGTTGTAGCCCTGCTTGGCCAGCTGGGTGAGGCGCTGGGCCTTGTCGGCGTCGGACTCGCCGTCGTTCGGCTCGACGGCCTTCTTGCCGATCTTCAGGTCCTTGGCGGCCTTGTCCATGCCGGCGGTCGCGGCGTCGTTGAAGGACTGGTCGCCCTTGCCGCCGACGTCGTACGCGATGGCGACGCCCTTGCTCTTGCCGTCGCTCTTGGAGCCTGCGGCGTCGCTGGACGTGCCGCCGCAAGCGGTGGCGGAGACGGCGAGTGCGGCGGTGGCTACACCCGCTGCGGCGATTCGGGAAACCCGGCGCATAGAGAGGAACTCCTTATGTACAAGCAAGCACAAGCACGTACGAGCGCCTCACCTGGCGCTGATTTCGCCGCAGCGTAACGCGCGTAGACCTGACATAAGAACCCTTCTGTCCCGTCCGTTATCGAGCTGTGGCCGCGAGGTTGCGGGAGCATGTACGCGCTGTGGGGCGCCCCTCACCGCACGGGACGCCCCACCTGTCGCTGTCCGGCTCGAACGGGCCGGCCTGCCGTCTTCCGCGGTCCTGCTACGGAGTGGTCTTGACCGTGACCTTGCCGCTGATGATGTCCTTCTCGGCCTTCTCCACGGCGGCGACCACGTCCTTCATCGCCGTGTACTTCGGGTTGCTGTCGGCGAAGCCGACGCGGCCCGACTTCAGGTCGTAGCGCTGCTCGCCCGTGATCGGCTTGCCCTCGACGACCGACTTCGTGAGGTCGTAGACGGCGCCGCCGACGTCCTTGAGCGCCGAGCCGAGGATGTAGTCCTTCTGCTTGGCCAGGGCCTTCTGCTTGTACTGGTCGGAGTCGACGCCGATCGCCCACACCTTCTGCGAGCCGGCCTCCTGGATCACGCCCTGCCCGGAGAGCCCCGCCGCGTGGTACAGCACGTCGGCGCCCGACTCGATCTGGCCGCTTGCCGCGTTCTGCCCCTTGTCGGGACTGCTGAAGCCGCCGTCCTCGGGCTTCTCGGTCAGATACTGCTTCTCGACCTTGACCTTGGGGTTCGTGTCCTTGACGCCCTGCACGAAGCCGGCCTCGAACTTGTGGATGAGCGGGATGTCCACGCCGCCGATGAAGCCGACGTGATCGGCCTTGGTCGCCTTGGCCGCCGCGACGCCCGCCAGATACGAGCCCTGCTCCTCGTGGAAGACCAGATCGGCGACGTTGTCGGCCTTCACGGTGTTGTCGTCGATGATCCCGAAGGTGGTCTTCGGGAACTTCGCCGCCACCTCCTTGATCGCGGGGGCGTAGATGTAGCCGACGCCGACGACCGGGTTGTAGCCCTGCTTGGCCAGCTGCTCGATCCGCTGCACCTTGTCGGCACTGGACTCGCCGTCGCCCGGCTCCATGTCCACGCCGCCGATCTTGAAGTCCTTGCGGGCCTTCGCGTATCCGGCGTAGGCGGCGTCGTTGAAGGACTGGTCGCCCTGGCCGCCGATGTCGTACGCGAGGCCGATGCCCTTGTCCGAGTACTTCGACGATCCGGCGGACTTGTCGTCCTTTCCGTCCTCCTCCGATGCCTCGTTGCTGGTCTTGCCGCACGCTGAGGCCGCGAGGGCGAGGGACGCCACCACGACGGCCACCTGGGAGAGCCTCGACCCCCGGGTTCCACGGAACTCCCGGGTTCCACAAGATCCTCGACGAAGACGCATAGGACGCACCCCTTACGTTCCCCAAAGCACCCTTGAAGGGCCTGATTTCGGCGCACAGTAACGCGCGTAGAAAGGGAGGGGAACGGGGTTTCGCACTGCCGTTACCTATTCGTGCCGAGGGCCGGTTACGTCCGGATGAACGGGTCCGCCGTAACCGGCCGATAGCGGCGCTTCCTACCGGGCCCCGTCGAGCAGCGCGGCGGCGGTGAACATCTCGACGCCCACCGTGATCGCCGACTCGTCCGCGTCGAAGTCGCCCTGGTGGAGGTCGCGGACGGTGCGCTCGCCCGGCGTACGCACGCCGAGGCGGGCCATGGCGCCCGGCACGTGCTCCAGATACCAGGAGAAGTCCTCGCCGCCCAGGCTCTGTTCGGTGTCCTCCACCGAGTGCGGACCGAGCCGGAGCTCCATGGCCTCCCTCAACAGGTCCGTCACGTCCGGGTCGTTGACGACGGGCGGCACCCCACGGATGTAGTTGACCTCGGACTTGGCGCGGTACAGGTCGGCGATCTCCTGGATGGCGCCGTGCACCAGGTCGGGCGCCTTCCGCCAGGCGGCCAGGTCCAGGCAGCGGACGGTGCCGGAGAGTTCGGCGTGCTGCGGGATGACGTTGCAGGCGTGCCCGGACTCGATGCGCCCCCAGGTCACCGCGAGCCCCGAACGGGCGTCGATGCGCCGGGCGACCAGCGCGGGAACCTCGGTGACGACCTTGGCGGCGGCGGTCACGAGGTCGGTGGTCAGGTGGGGCCGCGCGGTGTGCCCCCCGGCCCCGTCGAGTGACACCTCCAGCCGGTCACACGCGGAGGTGATCGCGCCGTGCCGCAGCCCGATCTTCCCCGCGTCGACCCGGGGATCGCAGTGCACGCCGATGATGCGCCCCACCCCTTCGAGCACACCCGACTCGATGGCATCGGGCGCACCGCCGGGCAGGACCTCCTCGGCGGGCTGGAAGATCAGGCGCACGGGCTGCGGCAGTTGCCCCCGCTTCGCGAGCTCGGCGAGGACGAGCCCCGCCCCGAGCACGACGGTGGTGTGCACGTCGTGCCCGCAGGCATGGGCGCGGTCGGGCACGGTGGAGCGGTACGGGGCTGTGAGCTTGGTGTCGGGGATGGGCAGCGCGTCGATGTCGGCGCGCAGGGCGAGCATGGGGCGGCGCCCGCCGCGTTCGCCTTCCGCCCCCTGTTCGGCTCCTTCCCCCACTTCGCGGGTTCCGATGTCACAGACGAGTCCCGTGCCGATGGCGAGTACGCGGGGTTCGAGACCCGCGCGTTCGAGCCGGGCCTTGAGGGCCGCGGTGGTGCGGAACTCCTGGTTTCCGAGCTCGGGGTGCATGTGCAAGTCGCGGCGGAAGTCGATGAGTTCGGCGCGCAGGTCGTCCGGGAGCGCACCGGGGAGTACCGCTTCCCCGGGGGCACCCTCCGCCGTTTCCCCGGGCAGATCGGCCCCGGACCCTCGCTCGGACTCTCGTGACATCAGTTGGTTCACCCTCTGAAGGGTAGGGCGGCG
This sequence comes from Streptomyces sp. NPDC054872, assembly GCF_053610705.1. NCBI lineage: Bacteria > Bacillati > Actinomycetota > Actinomycetes > Kitasatosporales > Streptomycetaceae > Streptomyces > Streptomyces sp. NPDC054872. The sequence continues at coordinate 156,141 of NZ_JBSGYY010000008.1, forward strand.
TGGGGGCCAACTGACCCACGATCAACAAAAGTTCAGCCCGATAGGGTAAGAAAAAGTGGCCGCGTGGCGCATGACGGCTAGTTGAGCTGGGTAGGCTATTTGGCTTTTCGGGGATCTCCGCGGGAAGCTTTTCAGGGGTAAACCGCTGGTCACGGGCGGCTGAGTCGCACGTTGATCTGTGGGAGATACCCGCGATCCGCCCCGGATGCCGACGAGGCGGACGTCACGCCGTAGCCGCGACCCCGCGCGTCGTGGAGGTGGTCGAAGCCACCGAAGCCAGGCGGTGTACGTCACGTGCCGTTCCCGTCACGCCGGACAGGAAGCCCTGGGCCCTGGGCGAGGCGTTCTCCGTCAGCCAGGCCGGGTCGATGTCGCAGACCGCGACGCGGACCTCCGTGCCCGCAAGGGCCAGGGGCAGGGTGTGGACCACCGTTGACGGGAAGCTGAGGATCGTCCGGCCGATCGGGCCCCTGCGGGCGATCAGTTCGAGGGGGAGGTCGGGGCGGACCACCTGCAGGCCGGTCTCCACCGCGAGGCGGTGGAGTTTCTCGGAGCTTTCGCGGCGGTGGGCGAAGTAGCGCGTCGCGCCGTGCGCGCGGGACAAGGTGCGGACCGCCTCCAGATAGCGGTCCGGGTCCACCACGCCCGTCTCCACCAGCGACGTACCCACCAGGTCCGCGCCCTTCGAGACCCGCGGCGGGCCGAAGCGGTCCCGCGTCCAGGCGAAGGTGTTGGCCGTCACGACGACACCGTCCGGCGCCGAATCGATCGGCATGGAGGAGAAGACCTCCACCGTGCGCTTGCGGCCGGGCGTCAGGCGGCGGCGGGCGGAGGACGAGATCGGGGCGAAGGCGATGTCGCGCGCGCCGGGGCGGCCGCCGCGGCGGTGCCAGCGCACCAGGCGTTCGCCCGCCGCGAGTTGGGAGATGAACTCCATCGTCGCCGTGCCGTCGTCCACGACCACCAGCGAGCGGGCCCGCGTGATCGTCAGGAGCAGTTGTACGTAGCGCGAGAACGGGTCGCCGATCACGATCCGGTCCGCGGCCCGCAGCGCGCCCGCCAGGCCGCCGATGGTCTGGAAGGGAGCAGCCGCGCCGCCGCGCGCCTCCTCCCAGCGGACGTTCAGGCCCTCGTCCCGGGCCAGCTGGGCCATGCGGCGCAGCTGGCCCCGGGTCATGGGGTCGTTCGGGGAGAGGACGACGACGGTGAGCCCCCCGGCCGCCGGGCCGGTGGCCCCTGCCGAATGCGCCCACTCGAGGACGTTGAGGAGCTGCACAGGGCTCTCTACGAACGCCAGGGTGGTGGGCGCCGCAGCAGTGGGGGCCGTCGGCCCGGGTCGGGGGCTCATCGTCGTATGACCGTGTCCTGTCCTTGTCGGGAGGGGGCCCGGTGAGGGGCCCCGGTAGGAGCGGGGGTGTCCGCTCAGACCGCGACCGGCTCGCGGTCAGCCGCGTCGGCCTCGGCGACGACGCCCGGGACGCGGCGCAGCTTCTTCATCGGGCCGAGCTCCGACTCGTAGACCTTCTTGACGCCGTCACCGAGGGAGGCCTCGATGGTGCGGATGTCACGGACGAGGCGCGTGAGGCCCTGGGGCTCCACGGACGCGGCCTGGTCCGAGCCCCACATGGCGCGGTCGAGGGTGATGTGGCGCTCGACGAAGGTGGCGCCGAGCGCGACCGCGGCGAGCGTGGTCTGCAGGCCCGTCTCGTGGCCGGAGTAGCCGATCGGGACGTTGGGGTACTCGGCCTGGAGGGTGTTGATGACGCGGAGGTTGAGCTCCTCCGCCTGCGCCGGGTACGTCGACGTGGCGTGGCACATCAGGATGTTGTCCGAGCCGAGGACCTCGACCGCGTGGCGGATCTGCTTCGGGGTCGACATGCCGGTCGAGAGGATGACCGTGCGGCCCGTGGCGCGCAGGGCGCGCAGCAGCTCGTCGTCCGTGAGGGAGGCCGATGCGACCTTGTGGGCCGGGAGGTCGAACTTCTCCAGGAAGGCGACGGCCTCGGTGTCCCACGGGGACGCGAACCAGTCGATGCCGCGCTTCTTGCAGTGCTCGGTGATGGCCTGGTACTCGGACTCGCCGAACTCCACGCGGTGGCGGTAGTCGATGTACGTCATCCGGCCCCAGGGGGTGTCGCGCTCGATGTCCCACTGGTCGCGCGGGGTGCAGATCTCCGGGGTGCGCTTCTGGAACTTGACCGCGTCGCAGCCCGCGTCGGCGGCCACGTCGATCAGGGCGAGGGCGTTGTCGAGCTCGCCGTTGTGGTTGATGCCGATCTCGCCGGTGATGTAGACGGGCTGACCGGGTCCGGCCGTCTTCGAACCGAAGGTGCGCAGACGGGAGTTGGAGATCGTAGAGCTCATGGCAGGAACTTTCCTTACTTGTTGAGGGAGGGGCCGAGGATCCATGCGGCGATCTCTCGGATCGCGCCGTCACCACCGGGGAGAGCGGTGACCGCGCGTGCGGCGCCGCGCACGACGTCGTGGGCGCTCGCGACCGCCACGGGCCAGCCGACAAGGCCGAAGCACGGGAGGTCATTGACGTCGTTGCCGACGTAGAGCACGCGCTCGGGAGCGATGCCCTGCTCCTCGCACCACTGCTTGAGTGCGAGGTCCTTGCGGTCGATGCCGTGCAGGACGGGAAGCCGCAGCTTCCGGGCCCGCGCGGCGACGACCGGGTTCTTCTCCGTGGACAGGATCAGCAGCGGGATGCCCGCGTCACGCAGGGCGGCGATGCCGAGGCCGTCCCCGCGGTGCACGGAGACGAACTCCCGTCCTTCGGAGTCGATCAGCACCCTGTCGTCCGTCTGGGTGCCGTCGAAGTCGAGTACGACCGCGTCGATGTCGTCGCGGGTGGGAAGGGCGTCGGCCCGGCCGGTGTCGAAGAGCGGCGCGAGCGCCCTGGCACGGGCGAGGTCGTGCGGGTCGTCGATCTCCAGGACGCGCGCGGGGTCCGTGCGGACCAGCTCCGTGCGGCCGAAGAAGCGGTGCTTGTGCTCGCGGAAGCCGGCCACGTCCATGGCGTAGACCGCGCCGGTCTCCAGGAGGTCCTGGGGGCGGTCCTGGCGGCGCGGGCGGAAGGACTTGTCGTGGTTGACGCCGTAGCCGCCGTCGGTGGCCGTGGAGCTCGCCACCTTCGTGGTGCCGCCCATCTCGCCGGTGCGGCGCGCGTCCAGGGCCTTGGGCTCGTCGTCGGCGTCGCGCCACACGAAGCCGTGGAAGGGCGCGACGGTCAGCGCGGTGTCCGCGCCGCCGTCGACGATCGAGCCGACCACGCCGTCGACGTCCTCGCGGACGATGAAGGGGCTGGTGCACTGCACGAGCAGGACGACGTCCACGGAGGTGTCGTGCAGCGCCTCGTGGGCGTCCATGGCGTGCAGGACGGCGGCCTCGCTGGTCGCGGTGTCCCCCGCGATCGCCGCGGGCCGCAGGACCACCTCGGCGCCGGCCGAGCGCGCGGCCTCGGCGATCACGTGGTCGTCCGTGGAGACGACGACGTCCGTGACGAGCCGCGCGGCCAGGCACTCGCGGATGGCGCGCGCCACCAGGGGCACACCGCCGACCGGGGCGAGGTTCTTGGCGGGCACGCCCTTGGAACCGCCGCGAGCCGGGATGACGGCGAGGACACGGCGCGATGGCGCGCTCCCTGGGGCGGGGTGGGACATGGGGGCTCCTTGAGAGGGGTGGGGTATCACGGCTCGCCCGCGGTTCACAGCTCGCCCATCCGCCGGATGACGGGGGCCACGCGCTGCACCCCGTGCCGGTAGGCGCCGCGTGCCGCGCTGCGGACGGCCTGGCGCACGGGGCCGGGCTCGCGGTCAGCGGCGGGCGCGCCGGGAAGCGGGGCGCCGTCCGGGCCGAGGTGGTGGCGGGCCAGGATGCCGGGGAGGTAGCCGGGGGCGGTGATGAGGCTGTAGTACGGGGCGATCGGCGGCAGTGCGGGCCGCGCGAGAAGCTCCGTGACGCGCTCGCGGGCCGCGTCGAAGGCCGTGGCGTACGTCCCGTCGGGCGCGACGCCCTGCCGTGCGACCCACTCCGGAGCGGCCTCGGGGCTGTGCCCCGCGTCGATCTCGTCCCAGGACGTCAGGCATCCGGAGCCGACGAAGTGGTGGTTGCCGAGCGCCTCGCGCACCCCGAGGTCGGTGAGGACCGCGGTGGGGATGCGGCGGTGCAGGGATTCGAGCGCGGCGGTGGAGCTGACCGTGACGAGCAGGTCGGTGCGGTCCAGGACCTCGCCCATGTTTCCGTACACGAGACGGCAGTTGGGCGGCAGGTCCTCGCCCTTGGCGAGCTTCTGGTAGGGCAGTTCCTCGATGTGCGTGGTGTGTTCGCCGGGCTTGCTGCGCAGCTTAATCAGGACCTCGCGGTCCGGGTGGAGCCGTGCGTGCTGGACCATGCGGCGCAGCAGGTACGTCCGGTGTGCGCGGCTGTCGGGCACGGAGGGCTGCGCGGCGAAGACGACCGTGTACGGGTCGTGCTTCTCGTATGCCGCACCGCCGAGGAACGGCAGCGCGCTCTCCACCACGCCCGACGCGTCGGCGCCCACTCCCTCGTACACGGCGCGGAAACGTTCCGCGTCCTGGCGGGAGTTGGCGAGGACGACGTCCGCGCCGTGCCGCAGGAGCAGGCCGTCGGCGAGCTTCTCGTAGACGACGCCGACATAGCCGGTGACGACGACGGGGCGCCGCTTCAGGGACACCGCCGTACGGGCGAGCCCGTGAAGGACCGCCTGGACCGCGCCGCCCACGAGGGCGAGCACGATCACGTCGGGCGCGTCGCGCTCCACCTCGCGCAGGAATTCGACGGCGGTGACCTCACGGAGCGAGTCCGCGCGCACCCCGACCTCTTCGAGCTGCCGGACGGTGGGCGTGGCCCGGCCTCTCAGGAGGCGTCCATCGAGGCGCATGTCCGCTGCCTCACCCGAATCCGCTCCCTCGCCGGCGAGGCGGCTCGCGGTGAGCGCGCCCCATTTCCACCGGGTGTCGGAGTCGGCGAGCACGGTGATCCGTGTCGTCCCGCTGTTGCTTACTGGCACAGCCAAGACGCTAGGAAGGCATTCCGATTGGCGGCCCAACTCAGGTGCAACAAACGGTTAACAGCGCGCCGACGAATGGCGAATCGGCCCGGGAAAACGCCGGTCAGCAGGCGGGTTAACCATTCCGCCATGCGTCGTTCACCTGGCATCTCACCTTCGGTCAAGACGAATGCCGGGCCGACACCTAACGTCACCCACGTGGTTAAGCTCTCCGTCATCGTGCCGTTCTACAACGTGCAGCAATACGCGCCCGACACCTTGAGGAGTCTGCGGGCGAACGCACGCGAAGACTTCGAATTCATTCTCGTCGACGACTGTTCGAAGGACGAGACTCCAGAGATCCTGGAGCGTGCCGCGCGCGAGCTGCCCGGTGCCGTCCATCTCCGACATGAGACGAACGGCGGTCTGGCGACCGCCCGCAACACGGGCCTTGACGCGGCGCGCGGCGAGTACCTCACCTTCCTGGACGGTGACGACTGGCTCGCCCCTGGTTATTACGCGCAACTCGTCGCCACCATTGAGCAGTTGGGCTGTGACTTCGTGCGTACCGACCATGTGCAGTGCACCGCTCGGGCCCGCAGCATCCACCGTGTCCCGCACGGCAGACGCGGTGTCGTCATGCCGCCGCGGGACGTCATCCTGCCCGCCGACCGGTCGACGTCCGTCGACTACGCGTACGCCTGGGCGGGCATCTACCACCGGCGCCTGGCCGACCAGGGCCTGCTGCACTTCACGGACGGTCTGCGCACCGCGGAGGACCGGCCGTGGATCTGGCGCCTGCACCGCGAGGCGGAATCGTTCGCCGCGGTGGGACTTCTCGGCGTGTTCTACCGGCGCGGGGTCGCCTCGTCACTGACACAGATCGGCGACGTACGACAGCTCGATTTCATCCGGGCATTCGACCAGGTGGTCCGGGAAACAGCGGCGGACCGCGACGCGGACAAACTCCTGCCGAAGGCCGTCCGTACTTACTGCGCGATCATTTCCCACCATCTGGGATCCATCGAAAGGTTCGAGCCACAAGTGGCGCGGAAATTGAAGTCACTGAGTGCGGCCGCCCTGAAGCGGATGCCGCAGGGCGTTCTCGACGACGCCCTCGACTCCATGGACATACAGCGGGCGACCCGCCTTCGCCGGCTGCGCCGGCGCCCGGTGTCGGCGGAGGTGGCCGCGTAATGGCGACGACGCAGATCTTCCTCGCGTCCACGCTGTACGGCACCGCGACGCTGGCCGCCGCGATCGACGCGGACCGCTTCGGTCCGGCCGACCGGCGGCTGCTGCTCGTCAGCAACAACGCCGCGACGCCGGAGACCACGGTCGCGGTGGACGAGATGCCGGGTTTTGAACGCCTGCGGGACCGGTTCGACGACGTACGGTCCTGGAACGAGGCCATCTCCCCCTTCCACCCGGGCGGTTGGGCCCCCCGGGGGGACGACATCCCCATGTGGGAGCGGTACATCCGGCTCCTGTGGGACCTCGGTGACGACGACATCGAGCTGGCCGTCGAGTCGATCCAGGTCAATCCCGCCCTGGCCCTGACGCAGATCTTCACGGGCGCGCCCGTGGACGTGTACGCGGACGGCCTGATGAGCTACGGCCCCACCCGCAACAAGATCGACCCGCTGGTCGGCACGCGCGTGCGCCGCCTGCTGCACCTGGACCTGGTGCCGGGCCTGACCCCGCTGCTCCTGACCGAGTTCGACGTCGAGCCGGAGATCGTGCCGACCGACGCGTTCGTGAAGGTGCTCGACCGCCTCGCCGACGGCGACGCGGGGACCGCGGACGTCCCGGACATCGCCGAACCCGCCCTGCTCCTCGGCCAGTACCTCTCCGCCCTCGGCATCCTCACCGCCGAGGAAGAGGAGGAGCTGCACGTACGCATGGTGCGCGGCGCCGCCGAACTCGGCCACACGCGCGCGGTGTTCAAGCCGCATCCGACGGCCCCGGCCCGCTGGTCGCGCATGCTGGAGAAGGAGGCGGAGGCGATCGGCGTGGAGCTGACCGTCCTGGACTCGCCGGTCCTCGCCGAGGTCCTGTACCAGCGGATGCGTCCCGCGCTCGTCATCGGCTGCTTCTCCACCGCGCTGCTCACGGCGTCCGCGCTCTACGGCCTGCCGGTCGCCCGCACCGGCACGGACACCCTCCTGGAGCGGCTCGCGCCCTACCAGAACAGCAACCGCGTCCCGGTCACCATCGTGGACGCGCTGATCCCGGACCTCGCCGACAAGAGCGCGGTCACCGGACGGCAGCCCGGCATGCCGGTCACCGGCCTGGGTGAGCTGCTCGTCGCCGTCGGCTTCGCCATGCAGCCGCAGATCTACCCGCGCCGCCGCCAGGACGCCGAGCGGTACCTCTCGACGCACCTGACCCCGCACACCTGGCGCTACTTCAAGCGGCGCCGCCTCACCGCCCTCGCCCTGCCCGGAGCGCTGCCCACGCAGCTCTCGTTCATCCCGCGCAACGCGGCCGTCCGCCGGGTCGCGCGCCGCGCCCGCTCGGTCCAGCGCACCATCAAGCGGACCGCACTCGGATGACCTCTCCCGCCACCACGCTCCCGAAGGAATCCTCGGGGGCGGACACTCTCGCGCTCACGATCGCGACTCCCACCGTCCGGCGTGCGCGCCCCCGCCTCAGGGCCCTGGACGGGCTGCGGCTCGTCGCGGCCCTGATGGTCGCCGCCTATCACTACGGCGGACGGGACGGCGAGATCAGCGAGGCCTGGGGAAGCTCACCGCAGCTTCAGTTCCCCACGGCGCACAACTGGTTCGCGTACGGCTGCCTCGGCGTCCAGATCTTCTTCGTGATCAGCGGCTTCGTGATCTGCATGAGCGGCTGGGGCCGTCCGCTGCGCGCGTTCTTCGCCTCACGTGCCTCGCGGCTGCTGCCCTCCTACTGGGCCGCGATCATCCTGGTGACGGCGGTCTTCGCGCTGCCCGTCGTGACGTACGAGGCGGTCTCGCCGAGCGACGCCCTGGTCAACCTGACCATGCTGCAGCAACCGCTGGGCGTGGACCGGGTGTTGGGGGTGTGCTGGACGCTCTGGGCCGAGCTGCGCTTCTACGCGCTCTTCGCGCTCTGCGTCGTCATGCCGGGCGCGAACCGGGCCCGCGTGATCCTGTTCTGCGCGGTGTGGACCCTGGCCGCGGTCATCGCGGAGGGGGCGAACGAGCCGCTGCTCGACCTCGTCCTCATGCCCGAGTACGCCCCCTTCTTCATCGGCGGCATCGGCATCTACCTCGTGCACCGGGACCGCGGGGACCTGACGGCGTGGGGCATCGTGGGGGTGAGCTGGCTGATCGGCCAGCACTACGCGGTGGACCGCCTCTGGCACGCGCCGAACCCGGACTTCTTCTCCTACCGCACGTCCTTCGGCATCATCGCGGTCGTGACGGCGGGCTTCGCCGCGGTCCTGCTCATCGCGCTCGGCGCGCTGCACCGGGTCGACTGGAAGTGGCTGACGGTGGCGGGCGCCCTGACGTACCCGTTCTACCTGGTGCACGAGCACCTGGGCTGGGTGGCGGTGGGCGCGCTGCACCGGGGGCTCGGCCTGCCCGCGTACGCGACGCTCGGTCTGACCGTCGCGGCGATGCTGCTGCTCGCGTGGCTGCTGAACCGTTTCGTCGAGGAGCGGCTCACGCCGCTGATCCGCAACGGGCTCATGACCCGGAAGTGACTCCGTCCGCGGCGGTGCCGGCGGAGCCGTCCGCCGACACCGCGCGGGCCACGTCCATGGCCTCGTCCATGACGGCCCCGGCCTCTCCTATGGCGTCCGCCAGTTCCTGGACCAGCCGTTCCAACGTCTCGCCTTCATCCATGGGGCAAGACTAGGCCCCCGGTGCGCACGGCATCGCGGCCCCGGCCAGTCGGAGAAAGTCGACGACTTGAAGAAAGTCGACCGGGACAGTTGACCTCAACAAAACTTGAGGTTCTACCTTCTGGGCATGGACACTTTCACGTACTCCCACAGCGACGAAGACCTCATCAACCAGCCCATCGGCTACTGGGCATCGGCCACGGGCGACGCCGTCGTCCACCACATCCGCACCATGCTCGCCGAGGCAGGCCTCACCCAGCCCCAGTGGTGGGTCCTGAACCAGCTGCTCACGAGCGACGACCGCGAGCGCACGGAGATCGTGGGAATCCTGCGCGGCTACCTCGACGTGGGCGACGGCAAGCTGCACCACGACATCGACGCCCTGCGCGACCGGGGCCTCCTGGCCGAGGAGGCCGACGGCCGGATCCGCATCACCGACGAGGGCCGCACCCTGCGGGAGAACGCCGCCGCGCGTCAGCGGAAGCTGCGCGCGGAGATCCACGAGGGCATCCCGGAGGAGGAGTACATCCGTACCCTCAAGGTCCTCCAGCGCATGATCCACAACGTGGGAGGTGAGGCCTGGCACCACTGAGCGCCGCTCAGTGGCAGCCGGCCCTCAGCACTCACCCACCGGCGAGCGACAGCTTCGCCGCGAAACCGAGGAACAGCGCGCCCGCCGCCGAAGTGGCTCCAGCCGAGAGCCGCTTGCGGCGGCGGAAGGCGGCCGACAGCTTGGTGCCGCTGAAGATCAGGGCGGTCAGGTAGAGAACGCTCGCCACCTGGGCGAGGACGCCGAGCACGAGGAACGAGAGCGCCGGATAGGCGTAGCCCGGATCGACGAACTGAACGAAGAAGGCGATGAAGAAGAGGATGGCCTTCGGATTCAGGAGGCTGATCACCAGCGCCCTGCGGAACGGCCGCTCGGCAGCACCTTCCTGAGCCTGCGCGCCCGCCTCGGTCACCGGCTGCCGCCGCTCCCGCCACAGCCCCCACGCGGCCCGCAGCATCCCGATCGCGAGCCAGGTCAGATAGCCGGCACCGGCGTACTTCACGATCCCGAACAGCAGCGCGTTGGCCTGCAGCAGGGAGGCCACACCGGCCGCGGACAGCGTCATCAGGACGGCGTCACCGCACCAGACGCCCGCGGCGGCGGTATAGCCGGTGCGTACGCCGCGGCGCGCGGCGACGGACAGCACGTACAGCGAGTTCGGCCCCGGCAGCAGAATGATCAGGGCGAGGCCCGCGAGATAGGTCGGAAGATCGGTGACACCCAGCATGGGGCGGAGTCTCGCACGGGCGTACGACATGAGGAACGCGGTGTCCGCACATCGGACACCACACCTCCTGTGACATGGCTCGGAAGACAGCCGTGCGTCAGACGCAGGACGGAAGACAGAGCCGTGCGTCAGAAGACGTCCGAGGGCTCGTACGCCCCCCACACCTCCCGCAGCGCGTCGCACACCTCGCCCACCGTCGCCCGCGCCCGCAGCGCGTCCTTCATCGGGTGGAGGACGTTGGCCTCCCCCTTGGCCGCCTCCTGGAGCGACGAGAGTGCCGCGTCCACCGCGGCCTGGTCCCGCTCCGCCCGCAACTTCGCGAGGCGGGCCGCCTGCTGGGCCTCGATGGCGGGGTCGACACGGAGGGGTTCGTACGGCTCCTCCGCGTCCAACTGGAAGCGGTTGACGCCGACCACGACGCGCTCGCCGGAGTCGGTCTCCTGGGCGATGCGGTAGGCGCTGCGCTCGATCTCGTTCTTCTGGAAGCCGTGCTCGATGGCGGCGACCGCGCCGCCCATGTCCTCGACGCGCTCCATGAGTCCGAGGGTCGCTGCCTCCATGTCGTCCGTCATCTTCTCGACGACGTACGACCCGGCGAACGGGTCGACCGTGGCGGTCACGTCCGTCTCGTACGCCAGGACCTGCTGGGTGCGCAGGGCCAGGCGCGCGCTCTTGTCGGTCGGCAGCGCGATCGCCTCGTCGAAGGAGTTCGTGTGCAGGGACTGGGTGCCGCCGAGGACCGCGCCGAGGCCCTGCACCGCGACCCGGACCAGGTTCACCTCGGGCTGCTGGGCGGTGAGCTGGACCCCGGCCGTCTGCGTGTGGAAGCGCAGCATCAGGGACTTCGGGTTCTGCGCGCCGAACTCGTCGCGCATCACGCGGGCCCAGATCCTGCGCGCGGCACGGAACTTGGCGACCTCCTCCAGGAACGTCGTACGCGCCACGAAGAAGAAGGAGAGCCGGGGGGCGAAGTCGTCCACGTCCATGCCCGCGGCGACCGCCGTACGGACGTACTCGATGCCGTCGGCGAGGGTGAAGGCGATCTCCTGCGCGGGCGTCGCGCCCGCCTCGGCCATGTGATAGCCGGAGATGGAGATGGTGTTCCAGCGCGGGATCTCGGCCCGGCAGTACTTGAAGATGTCCGCGATCAGGCGCAGCGACGGCTTGGGCGGGAAGATGTACGTGCCGCGGGCGATGTACTCCTTCAGGATGTCGTTCTGGATCGTGCCGGTGAGCTCGCCCGCCTCGATCCCCTGTTCCTCGGCGACCAGTTGGTACATCAGGAGCAGCAGGGCGGCCGGGGCGTTGATCGTCATCGATGTCGACACCTTGTCCAGCGGGATGCCGCCGAACAGGATCCGCATGTCGTCGATCGAGTCGATCGCGACACCCACCTTGCCGACCTCGCCCGAGGCGATGGGGGCGTCCGAGTCGTGGCCCATCTGCGTCGGCAGGTCGAAGGCGACCGACAGGCCCGTCGTGCCGTTCTCGATGAGCTGCTTGTAGCGGGCGTTGGACTCGACGGCCGTACCGAAGCCGGCGTACTGGCGCATCGTCCAGGGGCGGCCGGTGTACATCGACGGATAGACCCCGCGCGTGTACGGATACGCGCCGGGGGCGCCCAGCTTCGTCGCGGGATCCCAGCCGTCCAGGGCCTCGGGGCCGTACACGGGCTCGACGGGCAGTCCGGACTCCGACTCACGCGCCATCGCTCTGTGCCTCCTGCCAGAGATCCTTCGTTACTTCTCCGGTATAGCGGTCATCCACCAGCATGCGGCAACGTTCAGGAGTGGTCACTCACCGGGAACACTCTCGGTGAGTCTGTCGATCGGTAGAGCGATGACGGGGGTCATTGTGCGCAAAGGTGCGATAGCCGTGGGGGCCGTGGTGACGGTCGCCCTGGTGGCCGGTTGCAAGGCGCAGGCCGTCGACTCGGACGGGAAGGCGCAACCGGTCCGGATCTCTCCCACGAAGACGGACGCGGGCGGTCAGGACGGGACGTCCAAGAGACCGGAGCGGGCCTCGACCCCGAAGGCACCCCCGAAGACGCCCCCGAGGACCCTGCTGGCCCCGGGACAGCGCGGTGACCAGGTGCGGGAGCTGCAGGCCAGGCTCCGCATGGTCGCCTGGCTCTACGAGGACCCCTCGGGCACGTACGGCTCCGCCACGGTCACCGCGGTCAAGGGGTTCCAGGAGAAGCGCGGGCTGCCCGCCACGGGCACGACCGACACGGTCACCTGGCAGAGGCTGCTCGCCATGACGCACGAGCCGTCGAAGTACGAGCTCTACTCCGGGGGCGGCATCCCGGCGTCGAAGCCCGCCAAGGCCTGCATGACCGGTCGTGTCCTGTGCATCAGCAAGGAGAGCCGCACGCTGACCTGGATGATCGACGGCCGGAAGGTCTCGACGATGGACGTGCGCTTCGGCTCGCAGGGCACGCCCACCCGCGAGGGCACGTTCACCGTCTACTGGAAGTCCCGCCACCACGTCTCGACGCTGTACGACTCGTCCATGCCGTACGCGTTGTTCTTCAGCGGCGGCCAGGCCGTGCACTACTCGACGGACTTCGCGGCGACCGGCTACAACGGCGCTTCGCACGGCTGTGTGAACGTACGGGACGAGCAGAAGATCGCGAGCCTGTACGCGCAGGTGAAGAAGGGCGACAAGGTCGTCGTCTACAAGTGATCGAGCCGGTCGACCGCGGGGGCCGAATACCTCGGCCGCGGGGGCTGCTGAACACGAGTGATTAATCAGCGTGGGCGGGATCGGGGGAACGTCTCCCGCCCACGCTGGTGGCACTGAGCCAAAGGTACGGGGGGAACCCCTGGCTCGTGCGCGGGCCGATGACCAGTCGGCTCACTTCTTACTGCGCCACTGCTTCAAAAAACGTCACACCCGCGCCGAACGGGGTCTTTGAGCAGGTCAGGAGCGTGGGAGAGGCGGGTCAGGAGCGGGGCAGTACGGGCTGCGCGCTGTAGGAGGAGGTGGGGGCCGGCGTCGGCCGCGGGGCCGGGGGCGGCGCGACGACCGGCGGGACGGGCTTGCTGCCGCCGTTGCCCCAGTGGTCGTTGCCGCCGCCGGATGATCCGTCTCCGTCGCTGTTGTCGCCGTCGCCGCCCTTGTCGCCGTCGTCGTCGCCACCACCACTGCCACCGCTGCTACCGCCGTTGTGCTCGCGGTCGCCGCCCGACCCGTCCAGTACGCGACCGCAGAACTCGGTCACCCGCTGGGAGCCCTTGGCCGCTTCTTCGAGGCGGCGCCTCTTCTCGCCCTGGAGTTCTCCGCTGCGGTAGTCGCGGCAGGCGGAGACCACTTTGCGGTACCAGCCCTTCGCCTCGTCCTCGCGCTGCGGATCACCGGAGCCGGGCTGTGTGGTGCCCGCGGTGCCGCCCTTGGACGCGCCCGCGGAATCCTCGGTCTTCCGCGGCGGGGCACTGCTGCCGGGCTCGCGCGTGGGGCCCTCGGGGGAGGTGGTCACGTCGTCGGGCTCGATGTCCGGGGTGTCGCTCGCCCCCGCGGACGGGGACGCGAGCGGCTCGGGCGAGGCGACGGAGGATGTGGAGGTGGCGGGCCCCGGCTGGTCCCGGTCGCCGAACGGGGAGGGCAGCACGCCCGTACCGGCCGCGACGGCGACCCCGCCGATCATGCAGCCGGCGAGCACGGCGGCGAGGCCGTAGCGCAGGGGGCGGGCCCAGCGTGCGGGGCGCGGGGGTGCGGCCGAGCGACCGATACGTACGGTTTCGCCCGCTCCCACGCGCGTAGAAGCCGCCCGGGGGCCACGGGCCTCCCGGAACGCCGCGAGCGCGGCTGCCTCACCGGGGAGTTCGGCGGAGACGTCGGCGGGTACGACCGATCCCGCGCGGTCGTCCGCGGCCAGCGCGGCCAGGGCCTCGGCCAGTCGCGCGGCCTGTTCCTGGGTGTGAGGGTCGGTTCCGTCGATGGACTCACCGCTCAGCAAACGCTCCGCCGTGTCGCGGTCCAGCCACCTGTAGTCCTCGTCGGCCATCACATGTCCTTCTGCGCCCGCGAACGCGAATGCGTCACACCGGCGGATGTCACCGCGCGCCCGCGCCGCTCCCTCTGCGGCGGTACGGCGTCGAGGGCGCCCTCGCTCGGCGGGCCCTCGGCGCCGAGCAGTTCGGCGAGCCGCTTCAGGCCGCGGTGCGCGGCGGTGCGGACCGCGCCGGGGCGTTTGCCGAGGGTCTGGGCGGCGCTCTTGGCGTCGAGGCCGACGACCACCCGGAGTACGACCGCTTCCGCCTGGTCCTGCGGGAGCTGGGCTATCAGGGCGAGGGCGTCGCCGGTGGCGAGGGACTCCATCGCCTCGTCGGCGGTGTCCGCCTCGCCCGGCTTTCCGGTCAGCTCGGTCTCGTCGCCGCCTATCGCCGGGCGGCGGCCGCGCATGCGTATGTGGTCGAGGGCTCGGTTGCGCGCTATGCGTGCGGCCCAGCCGCGGAACCGGTCCGCGTCGCCGCTGAAACGGTCGAGGTCACGGGCTATCTGCAGCCAGGCCTCGGACGCGACGTCCTCGGCGTCCGGGTCTCCGACCAGTGTCCGTACGTAGCCGAGCAGCCGCGGGTGCACGGCGCGGTACACAGTCCGGAACGCGGTCTCGTCCCCGTCCTGCGCCGCAAGCACCGCGGCGGTCAGTTCCGCGTCGTCCCCCAGCACAACTTCTCCCTATGCGCCTACACCGGTTGCGGTCCTGCCCCCGCAGCCTGGCGCGAAGCAGCACGCTACGGGCTGAAGTGGGCTCACGTCCATGTTTGGTACAACGTGCAACTAGCGCGTGACAGTACGCGGTGTGACAGAAAACGCACGCGCGGCGCTGAAGGGAGTACGGGCCGCGTGCGGTCCGTCCGCGTGACGGCCGGGGTCTCTCCTGTGGGGGGTGGCGACCCCGGCCGCTCACCTTGGCGGGGCCCGGCGGTCTGACTCCGCGGCTTCGCCGCCCCGGGTTTTGTCCCGCGACGCCCATCCCCCTGAACGCGCACCCGCCTCGGCGGCTTCGCCGCCCGGGGATTTTTGATCCCCGCCGCCCATCCCGCTGAACGTCGCGCAGTTCCCCGCGCCCCTATCAGGGCGCCCGCTCAGCCACGCCGCACCCTCCTCGGCAGCTTCGCCGCCCCGGAATTTGATCCCCGCCGCCCATCCCGCCGAACGTCGCGCCGTTCCCCGCGCCCCCAATCAGGGCGCCCGCTCAGCCGCGCCAGTCGTCGTTCGGGCGGGTGGGTGGGGGGTGTTCTGTGGATGCGGTGGCGCGGGCCGAGCGGAATGCGGCTAGGGCTCGGCGTTGGGCCTCCGTGTCGACCCGGTCTGCGCGGATCGCCTCCGCCAGGCGCCTGGCGAGGGTGCCGGCAACCGCCCGCGGCCGGCTCACCCCGCACCCCCCAGTTGCCGCGCAAGGCGTCGAAGCCCCCGGTACGCCGCGGTCCGTACCGCCCCGGGGCGTTTGCCCAGTACCCGCGCCGCGGCCCCCGCGTCGAGGCCGACCACGACCCGCAGCAGCACCGCCTCCGCCTGGTCCGGCGGCAGCCCGGCGATCAGCGCGAGCGCCTGGCCCGTGGAGATCGACTCCAGCGCCTGCTCCGAGGTGCTGAGCGGCCCGGGGAGATCGAGCATGTCCTGATCGAGAGCGGACGGGCGCGGCCTGACCTTCTGGCGCCGCAGGTGGTCAAGTGCCCGGTGGCGCGCGATGGTCGCCGTCCAGCCGCGAAAGCCGGCGCCGTCACCGCGGAACCGCCCCAGATCACGGGCGATCTCCAGCCAGGCCTCGGCCGCGATGTCCTCCGCGGTCTCGCCGTCGTGGCCGACCAGGCCCCGCAGATAGCCGACGAGCCCCGGCTGCACCAGGCGGTAGGCGACCGCGAAGGCCGCCTCGTCACCCTCCTGCGCCCGCGCGACCGCGGCGCCGAGCTCCTCGTCCCGCGCCCGTGCGCGACGGGGTTCCCCTCCTCGACCCACGCTTTCCCATCCGTACCGACGCGACACAGCTCACCGTGTCCGTGCCTCCACGCTGAGCTGCGCCAGAGCCGACAGAAATGTCACAGGTGGCTGTCACGGATGCGGACGGCGTCTCACACCTCGAACAGCGAGCCGCCGCCCGTGCCCATGCCGAGCGCTTCCATGTCGAGGACCAGGGAGGGGTCGGGAGCCTGCGCGGCGACCGGCTTGTCGTAGTCGGACATCCGCATCTCCATCAGCTCGTCGCCCCGCTCCTGCGTCATGCCGACGATGTACGGCTTGTCGCCCGTCGCCAGATAGGCCGTCATGTCGTGCCCGCCGTCCGTCGCGGCGAGCGGCGTGACCTTCTCCCCGTGCCACCGCCTGTCCGGCAGCGCGCGGGCGCCCTCCATGTCGGCGTCCGACCCCGGCCCGCCGAGCTGGCCGAGCACCTTGTCGAGGTCGCACATCTTCGTCGGCGAGGCCGCGCCCGAACGCGCGCCCCCCTTCGGGAGTTTCATGTACTTGCCCCGGGCGAGATCCGTCCGCTCCCTGGCCGTGGCCGCGATCCGCGGCCCACGCTCCACGGCGGCGTCCCGGATCGCGTCGAGCGACGCGTCCGAGAAACGGACGTACGCCTCCTCGCCGCCGATCATGACCAACTCGCCCTGCTGCATGGGCCCCGAGTCGAAGGTGCCCGTGCAGTTGCTCCGGCGGTCCAGGTGCACGGAGACCTCCTGGTGGCCCTTGGGGCTGGTCATCTCGACCCCGATGCGCACGGAGTCGGCGCCCCTGAGGAGAGCCATGGCCTCGCCTGCGAGCCGCCCGCCCCGCACCTCGTCGGCGGGGGCCGAAGGCTCCGCGGGCGTCCGCTCGACCAGCCCCTCGTACACCTTTCCCTTCGCGCCGCAGGCCGCGAGCGCCCCCATCGCGAGACAGCAGGCGACTCCCCGCACCCACCGGCGTCTCTTCCCCACCCCTGGCACCAAGGCCCCCACCCATCCTCTTCGTTCACACCTGTCAGGTGACTCAGCGCAATGATCCGCCCATATGTCACACCCCTGGAGTGCGGGATACGTCACGTCACATTTCACCCGCCCACGTACAACCGTTTGATCCTTCGGGCGGTCGTACGCACTCGCTTTGGTCAACCGGATCAGCCGGCAATTTCGTTGAGGGGTGGGGCATTTGAGCCCGCGTAAACCGCGCGAAACAGCGCGAAGCACGCACGCGTACAGACCACTGAGTCTCAAGCGCCGCGCGTGGCTGACGATCGGGGCCGTCGTCCTTGGCGGCGCGGGGGCCGTCACGTACGCGATGGCGGATCCCTCGGACGGGAGCCGGGCCGGTGACACCTCCCGCGGCAAGCGCCCGGTGAGCGTGCACGACATCGCGCTGAAGGCGGACGGCGCCAAGGAGAGGGAGCTGCCGCGCACGTCGACGGAGCAGTTCTCGCTGCTCGGTGTCTCGTGGACCGGCGTGACGAAGGAGCTCGAGGGCACGGCGCAGGTCCGCACCCGCTCCATCGAGAGCGACAAGTGGACCGGCTGGCAGCACCTGGACCTCGAACTGCACCTGCCCGAGAAGGCCGAGGCGGGCATGCGTGCCGCGTCCGAGCCGCTGTGGGTCGGCCCGTCGGACGGCGTGGAGGTCCGCGTGGTCGCGGCGGACGGTACCGCGAGTACCGCACTGCCCACGGGACTTGAGGTCAACCTCGTGGACCCGGGGGTGACGTCCAAGGAGGCGAACAACCCGGCGCTCGACGGTTCGGCGATGGCACCGGTGGCGTTCGCGGCCCCAGCGGCCGACGAGACGACGGTGCCGCCGGACCCGGGTTCGGGCGGCGGTTCCGGGGAGCCCGAGCCGTCGGAACCCCCGACCGTCCCCCCGACGGAGGGACCGACAGAGGCACCCTCCTCGCCCGCCCCCACTGATCCGGGCACCGAGCCGCCCACGTCCCCCGCCCCCACGGGCTCCCCCACCGCCTCCCCTGACCCGGACCCCACGGTTCCGCCCGCTCCGACGTCCACGGTCACCAAGCCGCCCATGATCAGCAGGGCGGGCTGGGGCGCGGACGAGTCGCAGGTCGAGGACCCGCCGGAGTACATCGAGAAGGTCAAGGCGGTCTTCGTCCACCACACGGTCGGCACGAACGACTACAGCTGCGCCCAGTCGGCGTCCCTGGTCCGCGGCATCATGACGTACCACGTGGAGACCGAGGGCTGGAACGACCTCGGGTACAACTTCCTCGTGGACAAGTGCGGCCAGGTCTTCGAGGGCCGCGGCGGCGGCACCGATCTGCCGGTGCGCGGCGCGCACACGTTCGGCTTCAACGGTGAGTCCGCGGGCATCGCGGTCCTCGGCGACTTCGAGGGCAACGAGAACCCGGCCCCGGGCGAGACGTACAAGAAGGCGGGCAAGCCGACGCGCGCCACCCTCGAGTCGGTCTCCCGCGTCGCGGCCTGGAAGCTCGGCCAGTACGGAGGCGACCCGTCCGCCAAGGTCACGCTGACGGCGGCCGACGACACGGGCGTGTGGAAGAAGGGCGACACCCCCTCCCTCAACACGATCTCGGGCCACCGGGACGGCTTCGCCACCCTCTGCCCCGGCAAGAACCTGTACTCCAAGCTCGGTGAGATCCGCCGTTACGCGGCGAGCGCGGGCCGCAACTCCGCGATTCCCACGGCGGACTTCAACCGCGACGGCATCACGGACCTGGTGGCGGGCACGCCCAAGGCGTCCGGCGGCGTCGGCACGCTGACGATCGTCCCGGGCGGCCTCGACGGCCCGGTGGCCGGTTCCAAGAAGACCCTCACCCAGTCGAGCCCCGGCGTCCCCGGCGCCTCCGAGGCGGGCGACAACTGGGCCGCGGCCACGGCGTGGGGCGACATCAACGGCGACGGCCACGCGGACCTGGCGATCGGCGCCCCCGGCGAGGACGACACCTCGAACAAGGACCGCGGCGCGGTCACGATCCTCTACGGCCCCGCCTTCGACACCGGCACGGACATGCAGCTGGCGGACGACTTCCACTACCCCGGCGCCAAGTTCGGCTCCGCGGTGGCGGTCGGCGACTTCAACGCGGACGGCAAGGCGGACGTCTTCGCGGCGTCCACCGGCACCGGCGGCAGCTGGGCGGCCCGCTTCAAGGCGGGCAACGAGGTGGGCGGCACCCTCACGTCGGGCGACACGGCCATCTCGTACGCGGATGCCGCGTCCGGCGACTTCAACCGTGACGGCTACGCGGACGTGGCCCTGAACTACCGCGACCAGGCCGGCATCGGCAAGGTCCAGTGGTTCAAGGGCACCAAGTCGGGCCTGAGCAGGGTGGGTTCGCTCTCCGTCAAGGGCGGCCGCGCACTGGCCGTGGGCGACGTGAACGGCAACGGCTACGACGACCTGGTCATCGGCCAGCCGTACACGGCGGAGTCCGGCGCATACGCGGGCGGCCAGGTGACGGTGGTCCCCGGCACGTCGACCGGCTTCACGACCACAGGCCTCAAGACGGTCCACCAGGACACGTCCGGGGTCCCGGGAGCAGCCGAGTCGGGCGACGCGATGGGCTGGTCGGTCTCGGCGGGCGACTTCAACCTGGACGGTTACGCGGACGTCCTCACGGGCGCCCCGAACGAGGACATCACGCGTTCCGGATCGGCGAAGAAGGACGCGGGCACGAGCCTCCTCCTGAAGGGCGCGTCATCGGGCCTCACGGGCACCGGCGCCCAGGCCTTCTCCCAGGACACGGAAGGCATCACGGGCTCCACGGAGACCGCCGACCGCCTGGGCTCGTCGGTGATCCTCGCCGACCTCTCGGGCTACGGCCGCGCCGACCTCGCCATCGGCGTGGACGGCGAGGACGAGGGCAACGGCACGCTCCTCCAACTGGACACCGGCTCGTCGGGCGTCTCGACGACGAGCGCGGTCTATTACGGCCGCACACAACTCGGCACCCCAGCAGCAGCCCACTTGGGCCAGACGCTGACGCCGTAGAGGGAGGGCTTACGGGGGGGGGATTGCAGGAAAATCCCGCGGACACGCCGGTTGTCACCGGATGCCGCGGGATTTTTCTGCATCCGGCCCCAAGCCAACCCGCCACCCGCACCCCACGGTCAGACCCGGCTCCCCCGCTCCCGCCGTGACACCACGGCCCGCAGGACCCGGCGCCCTTCCGTGGAAATGTCCAGCGCCTGCCGCAGCCCACCGGCACCCGCGCCCATGCCCCCGCCCACGCCCACGCCTCCGCCCTTGTTGGCGAGGATCTCCAGAATCCGTACCTGGCGTCTCAGTTCGGCGGCGACCAGGGGTGAGACCCCCTCCGTGCGTTCCGCGCGCCGCGCGCTCAGGGCCGAAGCGCGGGTGCCTCCGTCCGGGCCGGTGTCGAGAAGCCGGTGGATCTGCAGCGCGGCCACGGAGCAGGCGTCGGCCCACTCGCGGAGTTCGGCGGCGGAACGCCGGGAGGGCACGGCGCCGAGCATGCGGTAGGCGAGGGTGCTCGCCTCGTCGGCCGAGGGGTCCTCAAGGACGTCCGCGCCGCCCAGCGTCACCCGCGCCTCCGCGAGCGCCGCGTCCCAGGCGCCGCCCTCCGCGAGGCTCCCCCACAGCGGGCGCAGCACCTCGTCACCACCGCCGAGCAGCGGCACACACCGGTCGAGGCAGGCGAGCCCGCTCGCCGCCAGACCTCTCTCGTCGGCCTCGGCAATCAGCTCGACCAGACTCGCGCCGCCCATGTCGTACGCCTCCCGTCGGGGACAATGCATGTCCCCTACTGCGTGCGGGCCCTCGGTAACGTCACTGCGGCACCACGCCGAGCCGGTCCAGGAAGCGGAAGAAGAGCTCCTCGGCCGACGGTTCCGCGGCGGCGTTCAGCACATCGAGCAGCGTCGTGGGCGCCACTGTCCTGCCCGACTCCGCCGCCCAGGTCACCGCACGGTCCGCCGCGTCGCGCGGCTCCAGGAAGTAGTCGTCCAGGCTCAGGCCGTCGTCGCCGAGGTACCCGGCCATCGCGTCGCGGGCCAGGCACGTCGTCCATACCCCGCTCTCCGGGGCGGCCGCCTCGACGACCACGCAGTCGCTGTCCATGACGTATCCGAAGAGGGCGGGCGAACCCGTCTCCAGGGCCAGGGTGTTCATGTTGCCGACGTCGCGCGTGCCGTCGCCGCCGGGCACTTCCCACACCTGCCAGCCGTCGTCCCGCTGGACGAGGAGGCTGAGCTCGTCCCGCACCCCGGCCACCGCCGCGAGCTCCACGAGCGGCCGCTCGCTTCTGCCCACGACGTAATAACCCCAGTAGCCCATGCCCGCGTCTCCCCGTGTACTCGACTCCGGCCGATTGTGCTCGTCGATCGCGCTCGTCGACTGCGATCACCGGCTGCGGTCGACGGCCGCGATCGGCTTTGGGCCGAATACACCACAGACATAGGCAAGTTCGCCACCAGAAAGCCGAAAAAACGGATCTGGTGGCCCGAGGGTCTAGCCCACCCGGTCGGCCAGCTTCACGAATTCCGCCCAGGAGAGCTTCGGTTCGCGCGAGTCCCACAGCTTCTGGACCGTCGCCTTCAGCGGCATCCGGATGCCCTGCGCCACCTGCTCCTGCGTCTGCGAGCCGGCCAGGTCGCACCAGACCGCGAAGGAGCCGCCGAGGATCTGGTCGTCGTACTTCGCGTCCACCGGCTTCGTCCCGCGGATCACCAGCGGGGTCCACTGCTCGTAGATCCGCTGCCCGGTGGGATAGCGGAAGGCGTTGGGCTGGCCGAGGACGTAGTAGAGGTACTCGTCGTTGTAATTGATCACCTTCCGGCCCTCCTTCAGGTACTCGGCCGGCTCCCTCGCCCCGATCTCCTTGCCCGTCCAGTACGCGACGTCGATGTCGTCGTCGGCCTTCTCGACCCCGCCACGGAAGAACCCGTCGTTCCATGCCCTGAGCCCGCGCTCGTACGGGCGCATGGTCTCGGCCCTGTCGTTGAGCCAGCCGGTCGCGAGATCCTGCACGCGGGCGTCGGGCCCGTACTTGTCGCGGGCCGCGGCGGCCAGCTGCGGGTAGCTGGCCTCCGGGTCGGCGACCGTGAGGGCGGCGTACTCATCGGCTCCGAGGTGCCAGTAGCGCCCGGGGAAGAGGTCCGCGTACTCCTCCAGGAGGTCGTCGACGATCTCCGCGGCCAGCGGCTTGGAGATGTCGACCGCGCCGCGCGCGGCGACGCCCCGGGTGTCGCGGAGCTGGAGGGAGGGGTGCGCGGCGATGACCGTGCCGAGGTGGCCCGGTGAGTCGATCTCGGGCACGACGGTGATGTGACGGCTCGCCGCCAGCTTGAGGATGCGGCGGACCTGCGCCTTGCTGAGGTGGTCGCGCGAGACGATCTCGGGGTGCGATTCGGACTCGATGCGGAAGGCCTGGTCGTCGGAGAAGTGCAGGCCGAGCTGGTTGTACTTGAGGTCGCCGAGCTCGCGGATGCGGTCCTCGATCCACTTCGCGTCGAAGTGCTTGCGCGCGATGTCGAGCATGAAGCCCCGCTGCGGCTTGGCGGGCTTGTCGCGTACGACGCCTTCGGGCGCGGTTCGGCCGTCGCGCACCTCCTGCTTCAGGGTGCGGGTCCCGTAGAAGACGCCCGCTTCCTCGGGCGCGGAGATCTTCACCCGCTGCCCCTTCACGGAGAGGGTGTACGACTCGTCCCTGCCCTCCGAGGCGTCGGCGTCCCCCGGGGCGAGCACGAGCTGCACGTCACCCTTCCGGGGGTCGGCGTCACCGGCGTACGAGAGCTTCAGCTCACCGGCGAGCAGCTTGCCCTCGTCGGCGAGATCTTCGTCACCGATGACCACGCGCCCGCCGCTCCCCGGCTTCCACCCCGGTCCGCGCGCCGCACTGTGCTCGCGTACGGCGGGGATGGTGGCGGGGGCCTCGGAGAGGGGGTACGACTTCGTGGGCGAGGGGGTCGGGGAGACGGGGGCCTTGCTGTCGGACGGCGAAGCCGCGGGCGCGCCCCCGCCCCCGCCACCGGGCCAGACGGCCACGGCGAGCACGACGGCCCCGGCGACGAGCCCGGCGGAGGCGAATGCGAAACGCCGCTGTTGCTTCATCGGTGACCGCCTACAGCTGCCGGGTGGACGGGTGGGGGTGCGGGCAGGGACCGCGGGGCTGTGGCGGCACGGGGACCAACTGCCGGGCAAACGGGTGGGTGGGCGGGAGACATCCGCCGCCTACCGGCGGCGCACAGGACCCCCCGCCTACCGGCGGAGGCAGGACGAGCAGCGGGAGCAGGACGAGCTTGGAGGGCAAGACGAGCAGCACAGGCGGCAGTCATCCGGCCACGGTAAAACGGCCCCCGCACCGGTACCGTCCACCACGCGAAGCGAAACTCTCCCATCCGGGTGAAATTCACGCGTCCGTCAGACTGCCCCCACCAAGCCTCGCTAGCGTTGCGACAAAACCCCCACGCCTCCCTCGTCGATGCCCCCTGCCCAGGAGCCCCCGCTGTCCCAGCACCGTTCACCGAGCCCCGTCCCGGAGCAACTGAACACTGCCGAGCCCGGCGCGGCCGAAGCCGCGCTGCTCACCTGCTGCGGCAGCCACCTCTGGGCCCGCCGGCTGGTCGACCACCGGCCCTACCCCGACCTGGAAGCGCTGCTCGCCGCGTCCGACGAAGCGGCGTACGACCTGCCGCCCGCAGACCTCGCCGAGGCCCTGGCCTGCGAACCTCTGCGTCCCGTCCTTCCCCGGCAGGGGACGTACACCGCGGCCCACACCGCCCTGCGGGCCGCGCACGCCGCGTACGAAAGCCGGTTCGGTCACGTGTTCGTCATCTGCCTGGACGACGTCCCGCCGACCCAGGCCCTGGACCATCTGCTCGCCGGAATCCGCGCCCGCCTCGCCAACGACCCGGAGGAGGAGCGCGTCATCGCGGCCGAGGAGATGCGGAAACTGGCCCGCGGCCGACTCACCCGGCTCGCGCACGACCTGAATAGCCCGTACGTGCCTGTTTGATTGCCTGTTTGATCACACCTGGCTACCCCGCGCGAGCGAACCGACAACTCGTCGATACGATGACGAGCGGCCGGTGGACCGTACCCGGCCGGGCCCGTCCGACCACCCAAGCCGGCTGGCCCCAATCCCCGCTCCCGGAGGGTTCTGCCGTGCCGGCTGGAACGCTGTACCGCGGCCGGGAAGGAATGTGGTCCTGGGTGGCTCACCGAGTCACCGGCGTCCTCATCTTCTTCTTCCTGTTCGTGCATGTGCTGGACACCGCTCTCGTCCGCGTCTCCCCGGAGGCGTACGACGATGTCGTCAGCACCTACAAGACGCCCCTCGTCGCACTCCTTGAGTACGGCCTGGTCGCCGCCATCCTCTTCCACGCGCTGAACGGCCTGCGTGTCATCGCCGTCGACTTCTGGTCGAAGGGCCCGCGCTTCCAGAAGCAGATGCTCTGGACCGTCATGGGTATCTGGATCGTCCTGATGGTGGGGGCGCTCTACCCGGTCCTCGGCCACGCCGTCCGCGAAGTCTTCGGGAGCTGACGCCAGACATGTCCGACACCACGCTCGACAAAGCCGGAGTGGGTCCCGTCGAAGGCGCCTCGCTCTACGACGTCGACAACCCGGCTCCCCTCATCGAGGCGCCGCGCAAGCGCACCTCCAAGACCCCGCGCTCGACCCGCGGCAACTTCGAGATGGCCGCATGGCTCTTCATGCGCCTGTCCGGCGTCGTCCTCGTCGTCCTGGTCCTGGGCCACCTGCTGATCCAGCTGGTGCTCGACGGCGGCGTGAGCAAGATCGGCTTCGCGTTCGTCGCCGGTCGCTGGGCCTCGCCGTTCTGGCAGGTCTGGGACCTGCTGATGCTGTGGCTCGCGATGCTGCACGGGGCCAACGGCCTGCGCACGGTCATCAACGACTACGCGGAGCGCGCCAACACGCGCCTGTGGCTCAAGGGCCTGCTGTACACCGCCACGGTGTTCACCATCCTTCTGGGCACGCTGGTGATCTTCACCTTCGACCCGAACATCCGCTAAAGCCGAGGCGAACCCAGTGAAGATTCACAAGTACGACACTGTCATCGTCGGCGCCGGCGGCGCGGGCATGCGCGCGGCGATCGAGTCGACGAAGCGCAGCCGCACCGCGGTCCTGACGAAGCTCTACCCGACCCGCTCCCACACGGGCGCGGCGCAGGGCGGCATGGCCGCCGCGCTCGCCAACGTGGAGGAGGACAACTGGGAGTGGCACACCTTCGACACGATCAAGGGCGGCGACTACCTGGTCGACCAGGACGCCGCCGAGATCCTGGCGAAGGAGGCCATCGACGCGGTCCTCGACCTGGAGAAGATGGGCCTGCCCTTCGGCCGTACGCCCAAGGGTGAGATCGACCAGCGCCGTTTCGGCGGTCACTCCCGCAACCACGGCGAGGCTCCTGTCCGCCGTGCCTGCTACTCGGGCGACCGCACCGGCCACATGATCCTCCAGACGCTCTACCAGAACTGCATCAAGGAGGGCGTGGAGTTCTTCAACGAGTTCTACGTCCTGGACCAGCTCCTGGTGGAGGTCGACGGCGTAAAGAAGAGCGCGGGCGTCGTCGCCTACGAACTGGCGACCGGCGAGATCCACATCTTCCAGGCGAAGGCCGTGGTCTACGCGTCGGGCGGCACCGGCAAGTTCTTCAAGGTGACGTCGAACGCGCACACGCTCACGGGTGACGGCCAGGCGGCCTGCTACCGCCGCGGCCTGCCGCTGGAGGACATGGAGTTCTTCCAGTTCCACCCGACCGGCATCTGGCGCATGGGCATCCTTCTTACGGAAGGCGCCCGTGGTGAGGGCGGCATCCTCCGTAACAAGGACGGCGAGCGCTTCATGGAGAAGTACGCGCCGGTCATGAAGGACCTCGCGTCGCGTGACGTCGTCTCGCGCTCCATCTACACGGAGATCCGTGAGGGCCGCGGCTGCGGCCCCGAGGGCGACCACGTCTACCTCGACCTCACGCACCTCCCGCCGGAGCAGCTGGACGCCAAGCTCCCGGACATCACGGAGTTCGCGCGCACGTACCTCGGCATCGAGCCCTACACGGACCCGATCCCGATCCAGCCGACCGCGCACTACGCCATGGGCGGCATCCCGACGAACGTCGAGGGTGAGGTTCTGGCCGACAACACCACGGTCGTCCCCGGCCTCTACGCGGCGGGCGAGGTGGCCTGCGTCTCGGTGCACGGCGCCAACCGGCTCGGCACCAACTCGCTCCTGGACATCAACGTCTTCGGCAAGCGCGCGGGTGTCGCCGCCGCGGAGTACTCGGCGAAGAACGACTTCGTCGAACTCCCGGAGAACGCCGAGGAGCTCGTCGTCGCCCAGGTCGAGCGCCTGCGGGACGCCACGGGCAACGAGCGGGTCGCCGAGCTCCGCAAGGAGCTGCAGGAGACCATGGACGCCAACGTCATGGTGTTCCGCACGGAGCAGACGATTAAGACGGCGGTGGAGAAGATCGCGGAGCTCCGCGAGCGCTACCTCAACGTCTCGATCCAGGACAAGGGACGGCGCTTCAACACCGACCTCCTGGAGGCCATCGAGCTGGGCAACCTGCTCGACCTGGCCGAGGTCATGGCGCAGTCGGCCCTGGCCCGCAAGGAGTCCCGCGGCGGTCACTACCGCGAGGACTTCCCGAACCGCGACGACGTCAACTTCATGCGCCACACCATGGCGTACCGCGAGGTAGGCGACGACGGCGCCGAGTCGATCCGACTCGACTACAAGCCGGTCGTGCAGACCCGCTACCAGCCGATGGAGCGTAAGTACTGATGGCAACCCCGACCCTCGACAAGGAAGACGCCAAGCCCGAGGCCGGCTTCGCCGACTCCCCGTACATCACGGTCACCTTCCGCATCCGCCGCTTCAACCCCGAGGTCTCGGCGGACGCGACGTGGGAAGACTTCGAGATCGAGATCGACCCGAAGGAGCGTGTCCTCGACGCCCTTCACAAGATCAAGTGGGACCTGGACGGGTCGCTGACCTTCCGTCGCTCCTGCGCCCACGGCATCTGCGGCTCCGACGCCATGCGCATCAACGGCCGCAACCGCCTGGCCTGCAAGACCCTGATCAAGGACATCAACCCGTCCAAGCCGATCACGGTCGAGGCGATCAAGGGTCTGACGGTCCTGAAGGACCTGGTCGTCGACATGGACCCGTTCTTCCAGGCGTACCGCGACGTCATGCCGTTCCTGGTCACCACCGGCAACGAGCCGACGCGCGAGCGCCTGCAGTCGCCGGAGGACCGCGAGCGGTTCGACGACACGACGAAGTGCATCCTGTGCGCGGCGTGCACGTCGTCGTGCCCGGTGTTCTGGAACGACGGCCAGTACTTCGGCCCCGCGGCGATCGTGAACGCGCACCGCTTCATCTTCGACAGCCGTGACGAAGCGGGCGAGCAGCGCCTGGAGATCCTGAACGACAAGGACGGCGTGTGGCGCTGCCGCACGACGTTCAACTGCACGGACGCGTGCCCGCGTGGCATCGAGGTCACGAAGGCGATCCAGGAAGTGAAGCGGGCGCTGATCACGCGACGCTTCTGATTTCTTCCCGGCCTGTTTCTTCCTGGCCTGTTTCTTCCCGGCCTGCTTTACGCAGCCGCTGAGGGGCCCCGTCCCGGTCTTGCACCGGGGCGGGGCCTTTTCGCTGTTCCCGGCAGCTACCAGGACCTCGCTCACCCGTACCGGTGAACGCGTCGGGACCGGCCTTAGGCCCCTTCCCCGTCCTACGATGATGCTCTCGACACCAGCCCTCAGGAGGCACGCGATGTCCGCAGCAGCTGCCGAGCGGCCCCATGACGACCTCTCCGGCGAGCGGTCCCTGCTCGCCGAGGCGAACCTGCTCATGGATCGCAACCCGGGCCACCGCGTCGAGATCATCGGAGGCCAGATCACCGTGACCCCTCCCCCGGACGTGGCACATGCCCGCGCCCTCTCCCGGCTGAGGCGCCCGTTCGCCGTGGCCGGGCTCGACGGCGGGGAAACCGAGGTCCTCGAGGGCGTCGGTCTCTGGCTCCCCGCGGGCGCCGAGGACTACGCGATCCCCGACCTCGTCGTGGTCGACGCCGACATCGACGAGCACCTCATCGAGAACAACTGCTACGACCCCCTCTCCTTCCGCCTGGTTCTCGAAGTCACCTCCAGCAACTACCAGAACGACCTCCGGGCGAAGGTCACGTCGTACGCCGCGGCCGAGATCCCGGTCTACGTCATCGTCGACCGCAAGCACGGGCGCCTCCACACCCTCATGGACCCGTCCGACGACGAGTACAAGACCCACCAGGTCCACGCCCCCGGTCAGCTGGTCACCCTCCCCGAGTCGATCGGCGCGAAGGTCACGCTGGACGTGACGGAGGTCCTGGAGGCGGGAAAGTCTGTACGGAACGGAAGTTGAGAGCCACCGCCCCAGTCATCGCCCCAGCCGTCGATCAACGGAACCGAGTCCGCCTGGTGTCCTGACTCGGCCCAGAGATAGCGTTGGTTCGCTTCAGCTACCCTCCACCCCACGGGAGTCCCGAGTGAACCGCCCCAACCGCCTCCTGACGACCGCGCTTGCCGCGTCCGCGGCCCTGCTGTTGACCGCGTGCGGATCGGGAGGGGACAGCGACGACTCCTCCTCCGACAAGATCGAGGGGGCCGGGGACGGGGGCTCGAAGGCTTCCGCGAGCGCGTCGGCGAAGCCGGGTGGGGTTGCGCGGCCAAAGATCAAGCTCCCGGCCGAGTTCCAGGCGAACTTCGCGGGCTGGACGAACAGCGACCCGAAGCTCCAGGCCGTGTTGGACGACGGCAAGGAAGAACTGCGGGCGAAGTATGCGGCGATCATCGAGGCGAACCCGGAGTCGGAAGCGGTGGCGTTCTACGACGCTGGCAGCTCTCTCACCACGGCCCGTAAGTGGATCAAGGGATTCATCGAGACCGACGACAGCTTGATCGGCGAGATCAAGGTCTACGACCCGAAGGTCAACGTCAGCGGCAAGGACGCGGCCGTGTTCTTCTACTGCGTCGACGAGCGCGAGTCGTCCACGAAGAACCGCAAGACCAAGAAGGTCACCGCCACCCCCGACACCCCCGAGTCCGTACTGCAGTACCGGGCCCGGCTCACCAAGTCGGAGCATGGCGTGTGGCAGACCGTCTCGCTGGAGACCGTCCCTGGCGGTTGCAAGTAATGCGGACCACGGCGAAGGCGGGCGCCATCCTGCTCGCCACAGCTCTCGCCCTCGGCTTCTCATCGACGGCCGCGTACGCCATCGGGGACAAGAACAACCAGAATCCGCCCGGGCCTTCGGGCGGCGCGAACAACAACACCCTGAACGCCGGGGTCGGCGCCACGAACATCACGGTCAACCAGGTCAGCGGTGGCAAGGGCGGCTCCTCCACCAAGGGGCTCGCCCCGGTGGACCCCAACTGGAAGCCCCCGGCCTGCTGGTACGAACCCGTGGCGACGTCCGAGGAGGTGAAGGCCGCGACGGACCAGCTCAAGAAGACCCCGAACGAGAACCTGGTGCCTGTCACGCCTTCGCTCAGCTGGGGGCAACAGCTGATGGTGGACTACTACGAGAAGGGCAAGCCGCAGAGCGACGGCACGAAGAGCTACAAGAACTTCAACCTCGGCAAGGACGGCAAGTTCTGGCGCGGTGTCGTCAATCCGGACATGGAAGATGATCCGGAGGCCTACGACTGCGAGGAGACCCTCTTCTGGCAGGACGCCGGAACCCTCCCGAAGATCGACAACGCCCCCACGCCCGAGGTCCTCGCCTCATACGCGTACGACAAGGTCAAGGTCCCGGACACCAAGGTCGAGCTCAAGCCGGAAGCCAAGTCCACGGTGAACCTGCCCACGTGGGTCTGGCTGGACAAGGGCACCTTCGAGGACGTCAAGGTCCGCGCCGAGCTGCCCGGCACAGGCCTGTGGGCGGAGACCACGGCCAAGCCGGTCAGCCTGCACCTGGAGCCTGGCACGGCGGACGCGACGACGTTCCCCGCGTCGGGCGAGTGCAAGGTGAACGAGGACGGCAGCATCGGCACCCCGTATACGAGGGGCTCCTCCGAGGAAGACCCACCGTGCGGCATCGCGTACCTGCGGGCCACCGGGGGCGAGCCGTTCCAGCTGAAGGCTTCCATCACCTGGGAGATCACGTGGGAGGGCTCCGGCAACACCGGCGGCGACCTTCCGAACGGAACCTTCGACGGGACTCAGGACATCAACGTCCAAGAGATCCAGTCCATCAACCGATAGACGACGCTACGAGCACAACGGGGGTTGCGTTATGGCGGGGAATCGACCGGCGGATTGGCATGTCCTGGACTTAGACAAGGACCCGACGCCGGGTGACCCGGACCGGGTGCGGAATCTTGCGAAGAATCTGCACGATTTCGCCGACGACGTGTCGAAGGTTCTGCGGGACATCAAGGGGATGGCGGGCGAGGACGCGATCCTCACCTGGGCGGGCAAGACCGCCGAATCCTTCACGGCGGAATTCGAGGACGCGCCGGGCAAGCTGAAGAAGCTCAAGAAGAGCTACGAGATGGCCGGCGACGCCCTGTCGGCGTACTGGCCGGAACTGGAACGCTCCCAGGCCCTGGCCGACAAGGCACTGGTCAAGGGACGTGAAGCGCAAGGCGACTTGAGCAGCGCCCAGACGCGACTCACCTCCGCCGACTCGTGGATGGACAAGGCGGGCAAGGAAGCCGACAAGTACAAGGACGACAAAGACTCCGGGAAGGATGTTCCCAAGCCGGACCCGGACAAGGTCAAGGCCGCCACCCGCAACGCCGACTCCGCCGAGAAAGCCCAGACGACGGCCAAGTCGGACGTGTCCGCCGCGAAGAGCAACCTCGACGCGGCGAAGAAGATGGCCGAGGACGCGCGCAAGATGCGCCAGAACGCGGCCGGTACGGCGAAGAAGAAACTCGAAGAGGCCTCCGACGCCGGGATCCAGAACCGCAAGTGGTGGGAGGAGGTCGGCGACTGGGTCACTGACAACTGGGACACCATCGTCGCCGTCTGCAAGGTCGTCGTCGCCGTCCTCGGCGTCATCGCGCTGATCATCGGCGGCCCGATCCTCGGCGCCATCGTCCTCATCGCCGCCCTCGTCGTCCTCGCCGACACCCTCAACAAATACGCCAACGGAGAAGCAGGCCTACTCGACGTCGCCTTCGCCGCCCTCGACTGCATACCCGGCATGAAGGGCATCACCTCTGCCGCCAAACTCGCCAAGGGCATGAAAGGCCTCAAGGCAGGGCTCAAGGGGCTCAAGTCGGCGCGGGGAGCGCTGACGCAGGGCGCGAAGGGTGCGTTCAACC
This sequence comes from Streptomyces sp. NPDC054872, assembly GCF_053610705.1. NCBI lineage: Bacteria > Bacillati > Actinomycetota > Actinomycetes > Kitasatosporales > Streptomycetaceae > Streptomyces > Streptomyces sp. NPDC054872. The sequence continues at coordinate 187,506 of NZ_JBSGYY010000008.1, forward strand.
GCATCAAGAGCAAGATCAAGGGATGCGGTGACCCGGTGGACGTGGCCACCGGGCAGATGTTCCTGAGCGAGGACGATGTCACCCTGCCGGGTACGCTACCGCTGGTCTTCACCCGTCGTGTCGCCTCGGGATACCGCACCGGCGGTTGGTTCGGGCCGACTTGGGCCTCCACCGTCGATCAGCGCCTGGAGATCGACGAGGACGGCGTCGTGTTCGTCACCGAGGACGGCATGCTCCTTGCCTATCCTCACCCCGAGGGGCCATGCGCTTCCGTTCTGCCCGACTCTGGCCCGCACTGGCCACTGGAGCGCCTGGACGATGGTGGATACCGCGTCACCAACACGGTCACCGGGCACCGTCGATACTTCGCCCCGCCCGTCGATGACGTAGCGCTCCTGGTGCGGATATCCGACCGCAACCACAACAGCATCGATATCGACCACGAGGCCGATGGCACCCCGCTGGCGATCCGCCACAGCGGCGGCTATCACCTCAAGTTGGCCGTGGAGGACGAGCGCATCACCGTGCTGAGTCTGGCGGGTGCCGCCGAGGACGGCGCCGACGCCGTGATCAAGCGATACGGCTATACCGACGGCAACCTCACCCACGTCATCAACTCCTCCGGTCTGCCCCTGAAGTTCACCTACGACGAGCGGCTTCGCATCACGTCGTGGGAGGACACCAACCAAAGTCGTTACACCTACGCCTATGACGACCAGGACCGCTGCATCGCACAGCAGGGGATGGCCGGGCACCTGGCCAACACCTTCGCCTACGACATGAAGGACCCCGCGTGGCCCGGTTGCCGCATCACGGAGGCCACCACGGCCGAGGGCGCCACCTCCCGCTTCGTCATCAATGACCGCTGCCTGGTCGTCGCCGAGATCGACCCGCTGGGCGGCATGGTCACCACCGCCTATGACGCCCACCAGAACGTGGCAGCCACGACAGACCAACTCGGGCACACCACTCATGTGGTGAGCAATGAACTGGGACAGCCCATCTCGGTAACCGGCCCGGACAACACTGCCGTGCGCTACGACTACAACGATCTCAACCTCGTTACGGCCGTCCACCTCCCCGACGGCACTTCCTGGGAGCGGTCCTACGACGAGCGCGGCAACTGCATCGCTGTCCGCGATCGGTCAGGGGTCGCCACTCGCGCCTCCTACACCCAGTCCGGTCATTCCCTTGCAGTCACCGATGGGTTGGGCTTTGTCACCACCGTGCGCTGCAATCCTGCGGGGCTACCGCTTGAGATCACCGATCCGCTAGGGGCGACCACAACATACGAGCGGGACAGCTTCGGTCGTCCGACGGTCATCACAGATCCCACGGGCGGCTGCACCCGCATGGAATGGACGAGCGAGGGCAAACCAGCTCGTTCGACCGCCCCCGACGGCTCCACGGAATCATGGACCTTCGATGGAGAGGGCAACTGTCTCAGCTATACCGACCAGCTGGGACAAGTCTCCCGTTCTGAGTACACACACTTCGACCTGGTCGCGGCCCGCAGCCGTCCGGACCGCTCGCGCACCGAGTTCGTCTACGACGCCTCGCTGAGGCTTACCGGCGTCGTGAACCCACAGGGGCTGACTTGGAGTTATGAGTACGATCCCGCAGGGCGCCTGATATCTGAGACGGACTTCGACGACCGCACACTTAAATACACATATGATGCAGCCGGCCGCCTCTCCTCCCGCACAAATAGCATCGGCGAGACAGTCTCCTTCGAATACGATGCGCTTGGCCGGATCATCCGGAAGGATTTCGCCGGAGCCGTCACCACCTTCGCCTACAGCCCTCTGGGGCACTTGACCCACGTCACTGGACCGGACTCCGAAGTTCTGCTGCGGCGTAACCAATTGGGGCAACTGCTCTCTGAGACCGTCGACGGACGCACCGTCTCCTACACCTACGACGGAGCAGGGCGCCGCTCGAGCCGCACCACACCCACAGGTGCGACCAGTGCATGGACCTACGATGCTGTGGGTAATCACGCTCAGCTGAGCACCTCCGGCCAGGTGATTGACTTTCAGCACAACCCTGAAGGCCGGGGACTTTCCTGGCGGGTCAACGGGAAACTTACGCTGGATCATGCCTTCGATGAATTGGGGCGCCTCAGCGCGCAGTCGGTAATCACCCACGACGGCACACCGGTCCAGGGCCGCACCTATTCCTACCGACCCGATGGCAATCTCACCCAAGTCGGTGATCAACTATCCGGTACGCGCAGCTTCGATCTGGATTCTACCGGCCGTGTTACGGCCGTCCACGCCGATAAGTGGACTGAGACCTATGCCTACGACTCAGCCGGTAATCAAACCCATGCAATCTGGCCCGACAACCACGCCAGCCACGAAGCCACTGGCGCGCGCACCTATTCCGGCACTCGCATAACTCGTGCTGGACAAGTCCGGTATGAGCATGACGCTCTCGGCCGCATCACTCTGCGGCAGAAGATCCGTCTCTCTCGAAAGCCTGATACGTGGCGCTACGTCTGGGATTCCGACGATCGCCTCACGGAGGTGACGACTCCCGACGGCACACGCTGGCGATACCGCTATGACCCGCTCGGCCGCCGCACATGCAAGCAGAGGCTCGCGAAAGACGGCGAATCCGTTGTCGAGCAGACTGACTTCACCTGGGACGGAAGCACCCTCTGCGAGCAGACGACGTCTGCCGTCGACTTGCCTTATCCGGTCACGTTGACCTGGGACCATCAAGGACTGCGCCCTATAGCCCAGTCAGAGCGCATCGCGGCCGTAGATTCCCCACAGGATGAGATTGACTCTCGCTTCTACGCGATCGTCACCGACCTCGTCGGCACCCCTACTGAGCTCGTCGATGAACAGGGAAACGTTGCTTGGCACTCGCGGAGCACGCTCTGGGGAACCACCACGTGGGACGAGAAGAGTACGACATACTCCCCGTTGCGCTTCCCCGGACAGTACTTTGATCCAGAAACTGGACTCCACTACAATTACTTCCGCCACTATGACCCTGAAACGGCTCGATATCTTACCCCTGACCCTCTCGGCCTGGCGCCTGCACCAAATCCGAATACCTACGTCCAGAACCCTCATACATGGGTTGATGCGCTTGGACTCGCACCCGATGACTGTGTAAAACCTGTTCCCATTTATCGAACACCGAAGGCCAAGGATGCGGCTTACGAGCGGGCACACGGCCCCAATCCGGCCAATCATCAGCCAGATGTTGAAATCGCACCAGGTGTCATGTCGGACGGGAAAATATACTTTGGCGAGCGCGGAGTTGCCGCAGAATACATGAGCCCAACAAACAGTAACTTCGCGGACGGGATGGTTCGCTACGACATGCACCCCGATTTCCTCAAGGAATTCGGCCAGAAGCCGTACGCACAAGTCCATGACTGGAAGGGCCCGAATGGATCTCCGCGGATCGAGTTCGAGATCCCGGTCGATAAACTTGATAGATTCAACGAGTTGACACTCGATAGAACATGGGTACCCATGGGCGGAAGAGGTTGAGGAAATGGTTGTCAATCATCAAGAGCTCGATGTCACGATCAGGGTGGTCAGTCCGGTTGGATCCTTCGTAAACTTCGATGGGCAGGAGGGGTTCATCGACCAGACCAAGCACCCATCTTGGTGGTCTGATGTAGAGCCTCCCAAGGCGGGCGATCGAGTTCACGTAGTTGTTCTGGACGATTCCAGGACTCCGCCTCGCCTAAGCGCCCTCGATGATGACATCGAGATCGGGAGAAGACTCCGTGGGAACGGAGCCTGATCTCCTGAATGCCCCTCCGGCTCAAACACGAAGCCCTCCCCGACGGCAGCGATTCCGAGGTCGCCGAGGCCATCAGCACGGCCACGCGTCAGCAAGGGCTCCGGCGACCTCCCGAACGGCCCCGTCGACGGGACGCAGGACATCCAGTCGATCAAGACCTTAGCCGCAAAGGCGACCGAGCACCCTGGCGGGTGACGCCGACGTCCATGTGGCCGTCAAACAGCGACAGTAAGGCTGAATTCGGGTCGGCCGATCTACTCTGACGGAATGTCAGACAACCAGTCGGTCGGCCTGTCCGTTGAGCAGCCCGTTCGTCAATCCGGTGAGCAGTCGACCGCAGATCAGTCGACCGAGCTGCTCGGCTTCGACAACGTCCTCTTTCCCGTCGGTGATCTCGAGGAAGCCGTCAGCTTCTACGAGCGTGCCGGGTTTCCCGTGACGCATCGGATCGACGAGATCGGGCTCGCCATCCTGAAGGTGGGCAAGGAGACGCCCGGGATTCTGTTGCGGGTGGAGGAGGGGGTCGAGCATCGGCCGGCCGCCTGGGCCATGCCCCGCGTGTGGCTCGAGGTGGGGGACGCCCGGGCTGCCGGGCGGGCGCTTGAGGCCGCCGGGATCAAGCCGCTCACGCCCGCCGCCTCCGTGGCCACCGGGTGGACCGTCGAAGTCGCCGACCCCTGGGGCAATGTCGTCGGGTTCACCGACTACCGCAAGCGGCCCGAGCTGGCACGGAGTTGAGCAAGGGGGCGCGCGTCAGTTCCAGCGCGCCCCGCCGTCCGCCTCCGCCACCACCATGATGCGGCGCAGCATGTCCGAGAGCTGCGCCCGCTCCTCCCCGGAGAGCACGCCGAGCAGGCGGTACTCCTCGTGGCCCAGTACGTCCATCGCGCCCAGCCAGATCGATCGGCCGGACGCGGTCAGTTCCACGTCCACCCTGCGACGGTCCGTCTTCGACGGGGTGCGGTGGAGCAGGCCGCGCTTCTCCAGGCCGTCCAGGCGGCCCGTCACGGACGCGGGGGCCAGGTCCAGGTCCGCGGCCAGTTCGGAGGGGGTCGCCCGGCCGCCCCGGCCCGCCAGTTTGTGCAGCGTGTCGAACTCGTGGCGCTCCAGGTCGAAGTCGACGAGGGACTGCTCGCGGACGCGGCGCAGGTGGACGGTGAGCTTCTTCAGGCGGGTGACCGCGCCCTCCACGTCCGGGTCGAGGGCGGGGAGCACGGGGAGCCAGCGCTCCACGTGACCGTCCGTCCAGTCCCGGGGCGCCTCGCTCTCGCTCTGGTTCGCCTTCTCGTCGTCGGCCTCGACCTCGCGCCTCTTCGCCATGTTCGCAGCCTACGTCCACACACTTCGGCTTCAGATATTTCGTTGACGAATAATTCGTTACCGAAATATATTCCTCACCATGCCGTCGTACCCCCTGCTGCGCAACCGTCCCTTCCGGCTGTTCTTCCTCGGCCGCTCCCTGTCCGTCATCGGTGACGCCGTCATCCCCGCGGCACTCGCCCTCGCCGTCCTCCGCGTCACCGGATCCACCTCCGCGCTCGCGCTCGTACTCGGCTGCGCGATGGGGACGAAGTTGCTGTTGCTGCCGCTCGGGGGTGTCGTGGGCGACCGGTTCGATCCCCGTACCGTCGCCCTCGCCTCCGATCTGGTGCGGTGCGCGACCCAGCTTTTCGTGGGCGTACAACTGCTCGGCGGCGACCCGCAGTTGTGGCACATCGCCCTCGCCGAAGCGATCGGTGGCGCGGCTTCCGCCTTCGCCATGCCGACCCTTTCGCCGCTCATCGCGACGACGGTCGCCCCACAGCAGCGGCACGCGGCCAACGCCGCCCTGGGCGTGGTCGGCAGCGGCGCCCGTGTCGGCGGCCCCGCGCTCGCCGGGCTGCTGATCCTGGTCGCGGGGCCCGGCTGGGCGTTCGTCCTGGACGCCGTGTCCTTCGGCGTCAGCGCGTGCCTCCTCGCGGCGGTCCGCACCCATCGCGAGGAGGCAGAACCCACCGCGCGCCGGTCGCTCCGCAAGGACCTCGCCGAAGGCTGGCACGAGGTCCGCAGCCGCGACTGGTACTGGACCAGCCTCGTCGCGCACTCCGCGTGGAACGGCGCCGCCGCCGTCCTCATGACGCTCGGGCCGCTCATCGCCATCCAGGAGCTGGGCGGCGAAGGCGCCTGGATCGCCATCCTGCAGGCGGGCGCCGTCGGCCTGCTCGCCGGTTCCCTGCTCGCCGGGCGCGCCAGGCCGAAGCGCCCGGTCCTCGTGGCCAACCTCGGCCTCGCGACGTACGCGCTGCCACTGGCCCTGCTCGCCGCCGAGGCCCCCGCGCCCGCCGTGATCGCCGCCTACGGAGTCGCGCAGGCGGGGCTCGGCTTCCTCAGCCCCGTGTGGCAGACCTCGGTCCAGGCGGCGATACCGTCCGGCGCGCTGGCCCGCGTCACCTCGTACGACTGGCTGCTTTCGCTGGCCGCGATGCCCCTCGCATACGTGCTCGGGCCGCTCGCGGCGGACGCGTGGGGCACGGCGACCCCTCTGTGGATCGCGGCGGCCGTGGTGGGCGTCGCGTGTGCGGGGACGGCGGCCGTGCCGGGAGTACGCCGCTTCGGGGTGCACGCCACCACCCCTCAGGCCGCTCCCGTCGACACCGCCCTCTCGAAGAACGTCTCGAGCGACACCGTCGCCTGAGTCCCGCTCACCCCGTCGATCGCGTACAGCCGCCGCAGCACGTCCTGGAGTTGCTCCGTCGTCCCCGTGCGGACCTTCACCAGGACGCTGGCCGTGCCCGCGATGACGTGCGCCTCCTGGATCTCGGGGATCGCGGCGAAGTCAGCCGCCCGGTCCCCCATCCAGGCCGTCGAGTCGACCATGACGAAGGCCAGGACTCCCTGGCCCACGGCCGCCGGGTCCACGTCGACCGTCGTGCGGCGGATCACTCCGCGCTCGCGCAGCTTGCGTACCCGCTCGTGGGTCGCGCCCGCCGAGAGCCCCACCGCCTTGCCCAGGGTCGCGTAGGGCTGGGCGGCGTCCTCCTGCAGCAGGGCGAGCAGTGCCCGATCGGTGTCGTCCATCAGCTGTGATCCCGCCATCCGTTCGCCGACTCTTGACGTACACCATACCTCGTACTGCAATATCGCCTAGATACCGAATGCTGTTCACCCATTACGCGAGGCAGGGGTCGTCATGTCTTCCCAGAAAGTCCCGACGTCGTACGAGGTTCTGGACGAGCGCTTCCGTACGGGGCGGTGCGCCAACGGGGACGCGAAGCTGGAGGTGCTGTACGACGACTGCCGGTGGGCGGAGGGGCCGCTCTATCTGCCCGCCTGGCGCCAGCTCATCTGGAGCGACATCCCCAACGACCGGCTGCTGCGCTGGGACGAGACGACCGGCCGCGTCGGGGTCTTCCGGTCGAACGCCGGATACGTCAACGGCAACACCCTCGACCGGGAAGGCCGGTTGATCTGCTGCGAGCAGGGCAACCGGCGCGTGACCCGCACCGAGCACGACGGCCGTGTCACGGTGCTCGCCGACCGCTTCGAGGGCAAGCGGTTCAACAGCCCGAACGACGCCGTGGTCCGCTCGGACGGGTCGGTCTGGTTCTCCGACCCGGACTTCGGGATCACCAGCGACTACGAAGGGCACCGCGCGGCTGCCGAGATCGGCGGCTGTCACGTCTACCGGATCGACCCCGTGACCGGTGACGTGCGCATCGTCGCCGACGGCTTCGAGGGGCCGAACGGACTCGTCTTCTCGCCCGACGAGCGGCAGTTGTACGTGTCCGACTCCCGCGCGTCCAGGATCCGGTCCTCGACGTGAGCGAGGACGGGACCGCCCTCACGGACGGCGCCGTCTTCGCCGAGTCGAAAGCCGGCTTCGACAACATCCGCTTCGACGACGAAGGCCGGCTGTGGGCCGCCGCCTTCCACGACGGGGTGCACTGCTACGACCCCGACGGCACCCTCATCGGGCGGATCACGGTCCCGGAGGCCGTCGCCAACATCGCCTTCGGCGGACCGCGGAACAACCGGCTCTTCATCGCGGCGACGACCTCGCTCTACTCGCTCGTGATGTCGGTGACCGGGCTGCCGAGGGTCCGGGCCGCGGGCCCCGGACCCACCGGTTAGTTCACCGTGTCCATCTCTCCCACCGCCAGCTCCACGTCGTACACCAGCGGCTCGTCCGCGACCATGAGATGCCGTGCGCGGGACGCGTAGCCGGACGCCGTGACGGCAAGGAGGTACGCGCCCGCCGACGGTGCCGCGACGATGTACGAGCCGTCGGCGAGGGACGTCACGCGGTCCAGCTGGCCGCCTCCCTTGGAGAGGAGGGTCAGCGTCGCGCCCTCCACCGGGTCGCCCTCCGCGGTGCGGATGAAGCCGTGCACCACGGAGGCGCCGCCGTCGGACTCCCCCACGCGCGCGTGGGGGACGGGCGCCGGCTCGTCCGCCTCTTCCCGCGGCTCCACCGCCAGGTGCGGGAGGCGCTTCTCCAGGCCCGCGGGGAGCCACCAGTTGGAGCGGCCGAGCAGATGCATGGCGGCCGGGACGAGGGCCGTGCGCAGGATGAACGCGTCCAGGGCGACCGCCGCGGCCAGCCCGATGCCCGCCATCGCGCCCTCCATGTCACCGCTCAGGACGAACGCGGAGAAGACACAGATCATGATCAGGGCCGCGCAGTTGATGACCCTGCTCGTCTCCGCGAGGCCGACGCGCACCGCTCGCGCGTTGTCCTTCGTGTGCACCCATTCCTCGTGCATGCGGCTCACCAGGAACACCTGGTAGTCCATCGAGAGCCCGAAGAGCAGCGACAGCATGATGACGGGCAGGAAGGCGGTGATCGGGCCCTCCTTGCCGATGCCGAGGATCTCCGTGCCCCAGCCCCACTGGAAGACCGCCACCAGCACACCGAAGGACGCCGCCGCCGCGATCAGGTTCATCAGGGCCGCCGTCAGCGGCACCACGAGGGAGCGGAACGCGACGAGGAGCAGGAGGAAGCCGAGCGTGATGATCGCTCCCACGAAGTAGGGCAGCCGATCGCCGGTCACCGCCGCGAAGTCCTTGAAGACGGCGGTGACGCCGCCTACATGGGCTTCCACTCCGGCCTCCGGAATCACGTCTCCCCGTAGACGGTCGATGAGCTGATCCGTCTCCTCCGACTGGGGGGAGGTCGTCGGGACCACGCTGATGACCGACACGCCGTTCGCCGGTGGGGCGGCCGCCACCCTCGCGACGCCCTCCGTCTCGCGGATGGTCGCCACCAGGCTCCCGGTGTCGGCATCCTCGGCCACTACTTGGAGGGGGCCGTTGAATCCGGGACCGAACCCCTCGGCGAGCAGGTCGTACGCCTGCCGGGTCGTCGTCGACTCCTGGTGGTTGCCCTGGTCGGTCGCGCCGAGCCGCAAGGAGAGCAGCGGCAGCGCGAGGAAGGCCATCACCACGAAGGCGAGCGCCGCGATCGAGCGAGGACGCCGCTGGACGTACGAGGACCAGCGCGCCGCGAGGCCGCTCGCCTCGGCGGGCTCCGGTCCCGTGGCGGCGAGGTGGCGCCGCTGCCTGCGGCTGAGCACCCGGGGGCCGAGGAGTCCGAGGAGCGAGGGCAGCAGGGTGATGGCCGCGAGGACGCTCAGGACCACCGTCAGGGAGGCCGCGATGACCACGCCGTCCAGGAAGCGCATGTTCATCACCAGCATCCCGGCGAGCGCGATGCACACCGTGCCGCCCGCGAAGAGCACCGCGCGGCCCGAGGTGTTCAGGGCCTGCACCGCGGACTCCTCGGGCTCCATGCCGCGCAGGATGCCGCGCCGGTGCCGGGTGACGATGAAGAGCGCGTAGTCGATGCCGACGCCGAGGCCGATCAGCGAGCCGAGCAGCGGGGCCACTTCGGGGATGTCGGTGACGTGGCTGAGCAGCATCGTCGAGAGCATGCCGAGGCCCACTCCGAAGACCGCGATGACGATGGGCAGGGCCATCGCGAAGAGCGAACCGAAGGCCAGGAAGAGCACGACTGCCGCGGCCGCGATGCCGACCATCTCGGCGATGCCGGTGGGCGGCTCCTGGATGCGGGTGATCGCCTGGCCGCCCAGTTCGACCCGCAGACCGGAGCGTTCGGCGTTCTGCGCCGTGTCCACGACGTCCTGCACGAGTTCCTTGGGGACCGAGTTCGCCTCCTCGGCGAAGGTCACCTGGGCGTAGGCGATGCGCCCGTCCGCGCTGATCTGGGCCGCGCCCGCCTGCCGTGAGGCGTACGGGCTCGCGACCTCGCCGACGCCCTTCATGCCGGCGATCTCCTTGAGCGCAGGCTCGACACGGGAACGTACGTCCGCGTCCCGGGCCGATGCCCCCTCGTCGACGCGCCAGACCACCGTGTCGGTGTCTCCGGCGCTCTCCGGGAAGGCCTTCGTCATCAGGTCGTACGCGCGCTTGGAATCGGTGTCCGGCAGGGAGAACACATTCGAGTAGTTCGTCCCCGCCGAGGTCCCCGCGGCCCCCAGGCCGAACAGAGCCCCCACCCACAGCACAAGGACCACCAGACGGTGCCGATAGCACCACCGCGCCAAAGCCGCCACGATCCACTTCTCCTTCGCGTCGTCAGGTCCCCCGGGCCCGTGTTTCAGGAGCCTCAGCATCGGCGCCACCGCGCCGCGAAGGCGCCGCGCGGCCATGATTCTCAAGTAACTCCAAGGCACGGACCGGGTCTTCGTACAACGCCCGCGCCGATACTGAGGTCATGAGCCACGCCGAAGGCCAGCAGGGAACTGATGTCGGAGCACGAACCGGCCCGGCCGGTCGGAGCGGCCCGGCCGGGCCGGACGCCGGGGCCACCGTGCTCGTCGTCGAGGACGAGCCGAGCATCGCCGACGTGCTCGCCATCGCCCTGCGCTACCACCGCTTCGACGTGATGGTGGCGGGCACCGTGCGCGAGGCCCTCGCCCTCGCCGGGCGCACCCGGCCCGACGTGGCGCTGCTCGACGTGATGCTGCCGGACGGCGACGGCCGCGCCCTGGCCGGGGAACTGCGGGCCCGGTGCCCCGACGCGGCCCTGCTCTTCGTGACGGCGCGGGACGCGCCGGCGGAGGTCGTGGGCGCCCTCGGTCTCGGCGACGACTACATCACCAAGCCGTTCAACATCGACGAGGTCATCGCCCGTATCGGAGCGGTCCTGCGCCGCACAAGGGCGGGCGACGTGCTCCCCCAGCGGCCCCCGCTGCGCTACGGCGACCTGGAGCTGGACGAGACGGCCTACGTGGTGCGCCGCGCGGGCCGCACGGCACAGCTCACGCCCACCGAGTACGCCCTGCTGCGCTTCCTCGTGCGCAACGGCGGCCGTGTGGTGCCCAAGGAGCAGCTCCTGCGCCACGTCTGGCAGTACGAGCACCCCGCCGAGTCGACCGTCGTGGAGACCTACATCAGCTATCTGCGGCGCAAGCTGGACGCGCTCGGCCCACCGGTGATCACGACCCGGCGGGGTGTGGGATACGGCCTCGCATGAGGCGTGCGCACCGCGGCATGAGTTCGCTGCGCGCCAAGCTCACGTGGGTGAACGTGGCGCTCCTCGCCCTCGGCGTCATCGTGGCGACCGGGGTGAGCGTCATGGGCATGCGCCACTACCTGCTGGACAACGTGGACGCCGAGCTGACGCAGTCGCGCTCCTCGCTCCTGAGCACGGGCCTCACCATGAAGGAGTTCGAGAGGCTCAGTGATCTGGGCATCGCGCTCGACAAGCTCTCCCCCGGCGGCAAGGAACGGGCGGGCGCCCTGCCGCGCGGGAACACGGTGTTCGTGGCGGTGGACGGCCGCGGTGAGCCCGTGGCCATCGGCGCTCTCGCCCCGACCACGCGCCAGCGCGCCCTGGCCGCCGCCGTCGACGACGCCGAGGCGGTCGCAGAACGGTCCGAGCCGCAGGACATCACCCTGGACGGTGACGCCCACCGCATGGTGGGCGCGAAGCTCGCCGACGGCGCGACGGTCCTGATGGCCGCGGACACGCAGGACGTGGAATCGGGCATCAGGAAGGCACTCAAGCTCGACGCGGCCTTCGGAGTGGTCCTGTTGGGGCTGCTCGCCGTCCTCACGATGATCTCCGCGCATCACCGGCTGCGGCCTCTGGAGGACATGGTCGAGACCGCGTCCGCCATCGCCGAGGGCGACCTCACCCGGCGCGTCCCGTCGAGCCGTGCCCCGGCGACGGAGACCGAACAGCTGCGCCTGGCCCTCAACTCCATGCTCCACCAGGTGGAGTCCGCCTTCGAGACCCGCGAGCGCAGCTCGGCACAGCTGCGCCGCTTCGTCGCCGATGCCTCGCACGAACTGCGCACGCCTCTGTCCGCGATCCGCGGCTACTTGCAGCTGTACGACAAGGGGATGCTCCGTGACCCGGCGGACCGCACGCGCGCGTGGAGCCGCGTCATCGCCGAGACCGATCGGATGGGACGCCTCGTCGACGAGCTGCTCACCCTGGCCCGCCTCGACCAGCAGCCGGAACTGCGCTTCAGGAACGTCGACCTGAGCCGTCTCGTACGGGACGTCGCCGACGACCTGCGGGCACAGGAGCCGGAGCGTCCGCTCACGGTGTGCGCCGATGGGGCGGTGCTGATCCGCGCGGACGAGTCGGGGATGCGCCAGGTGCTCGGCAACCTCCTGGCCAACGTACGGGTCCACACGCCCGTCGACGCGCCGGTCACGCTGGGCGTGGAGCGGCAGGACGGGGTGGTGCGACTGCGCGTGGCCGACCGGGGGCCCGGGCTCGCGGAGGCGGACGCGGCGCGCGTGTTCGACCGGTTCTTCCGCGCGGGCGGCGGTGCGGGCAGCGGCCTCGGGATGGCGATCGTGCAGGGGGTCGTCGCGGCGCACGGGGGTGAGGTGGGGGTGGAGACGGCGCCGGGGGCGGGGCTCACGGTGACGGTCACCTTGCCTGCGCGGACGGGCGGTTGAGGTGGGCGGGCAGGGTGGCGGCGCGGCTCAGGGAGGGGCGTAAGGCCGCTCAGGGGGGTCTCAGGCGCGTACCAGTGCCCACACGGTCTTCCCGTGCCGTCCCCGTTGCCAGACGCCCCACGCCTCGGCGAGGGCGTCGAGCAGGCGCAGGCCGCGACCGTCCTCCTCCAGGGGCCCCACTTCTCGCAGCTCCGGTCTCGCCGGGCTCTCGTCGGACACTTCTATGAAGCAGTCCCCGTCGGCGAGCACCGTGACCGCGACCTCGAACTCCCGGTCGAGGACGAGGCCGTGGCACACCGCGTTCGTCACGAGCTCCGACACGAGGAGCACGGCGTCGTGCAGCGCAGCGCTCTCCTCCTTGTGCCCCCAGGCGGCGAGGTGATCATGGACGCGGAGCCGGGCGAGCGATACGGACGCCGGATGCGGAGCCAGCCGGAAAGCCTGTCGTCGCAACAATGTTCCCCCTATGGCACACCAAAGCGCCAAGAACTGCACACACTTCCGACACTTAATGCTGCGCAGAGGTAATACCCGGTGTCACACCGTCACCTCATGGCCCGGCTGTATCCGGCCAGGTTTGTCCGGCATCCGCCCCACGCGCGATCACGCCTGACGTGAGGCCAGTTCGACGACCGTGATGTCGGACGGCGCCCCCACCCGGACCGGCGGCCCCCACGCGCCCGCCCCCCGCGTCACGTACAACTGCGTGTCGCCGTACCGCTCAAGGCCCGCGAGCGTCGGATTCGCCAGGTCGGCGATGAAGTTGCCCGGCCAGAGCTGTCCGCCATGGGTGTGCCCGGAGAGCTGAAGGTCGACGCCGTGCTTGACGGCGTCGTGGATGACGACCGGCTGGTGGGCGAGGAGCACGGAGGCCCGCGAACGGTCCCTGTCGCCCAGCGCCTTGGCGAAGTCGGGGCCGTGCCCCTCGCTCTCGCCCGCGATGTCGTCCACGCCCGCGAGGTCGAAGCCGGGCAGTTCGGTGCGGGCGTTCTCCAGGGGCCGCAGGCCGAGTTCGCGTACGTGGTCGACCCACTGCTCGGCTCCCGAGAAGTACTCGTGGTTGCCGGTCACGAAGTACGCCCCGTGCCGCGCCCGCAGCTGCGCGAGCGGCGCGGCGGCAGGACCGAGGTCCTCGACGCTGCCGTCGACCAGGTCGCCGACGACCGCGATGAGGTCGGGCTGCGTGCCGTTGATCGTGTCCACCACGCGCTGCGTGAAGCCGCGGCCGAGAATCGGCCCCAGGTGGATGTCGCTGACCACGGCGATCCGGAACCCGTGCGCCGCGCGCGGCAGCTTGGCCAGCGGCACGGTGACGCGCTTCACGCGCGGGCCGCTCAGGACGCCGTACGTTCCGTAGCCGACGGTTCCGAGGGCGACGGCGGCGGCGGTCCCGCCGACGATGCGGGAGACGAAGAGGCGGCGGGAGGGCGCGCTCGGTTGGACGGGGGCCTTCGTGGGCGTGCCCGCGTCCCCGGCGAGGACCCGCACAGAACCGGAGCCCTCCGTGGAGGAGTCCTCCATACCGGAGCCCTCCGTGGAGGACGGCTTCGTACGCCGCCGCAAGAAGAAGGGCCGTACGAGCTCACCGACGAGCAGCGCGAGCACCAGGTAGATCGACAGCGCCATCCACATGAAGCCGGGCCAGGCGAGCACCTTCTGCAGCCAGAACGGCGCCCCGGCCCGCTCGCTCGCGACCGCCGCGAACATCAGCAGCGGCCCCGCCACGAAGACCACGGCGCCCGCACGCCGGGCGAGCCCAGGACCGGCCGTGGTGTCCCGCACGAGACGGCGCCAGGCGTACCACTGCATCGCGGCGAGGGCCGCGAGCGCGGCGAGGCCGACCAGCACGAACAGGATGACCACGGTGGTGTGCCCCTCAGCAGTGCCCGAAGTGACCGATCAGCCTTACCGATCGGCCTTACCGATCAGCTATGACGTACGGCGCAGAGCACGGACTCCGCGCAACCCGATGGCCCCAACCACCGTCCCCAAGACAAAGGAGACGACGGCGAGCGTCAGGTGCACCCAGAAGTATGCGGTCGGGTCGCCTGCGTCATCGAAGGCGAGACCGCTGCCGTCGTTCCACAGGTTCTTGACGAAAGTGATCCAGATGAACCAGCTCCACACACCGAAGGCGAGCAGGAACCAGGAGACCGGGCGGCTGAGCTTCATGCGTTCAGTATCGCGAGCCTCCCTTCCGCACCGCCGCCGGGGTGGGGAGTCCGGACCGCCCCAGCCGCACACGGCGCGACCCACCTCGGCGCAGACGTCCACAGCGGCGCCCTGTACGTTCTCGTCCGTGCCTGCCGTAAAAAAGACCGCCTTGTTGGTCACTTCCGCCGCATTGCTCACCATGTCGACCACGGCGCCCGCGTGGGCGGACGACAAGCCGGGAGGCGAGAAGAAGCCCAAACCGCCGGCCTCCATGTCGACGGTCGGCGGCGCCAAGCTCGGCGAGCCGGGCACCCAGGTGAGCCTGAAGGCGGGCGCGCCCGTCCTCCCCAAGGACCTGTCGGCGCGCTCCTGGATGGTGTCGGACGCCGAGACGGGCGAGGTCCTCGCCTCGCACAACTCGCACTGGCGGCTGGCCCCGGCGAGCACCCTGAAGATGCTCTTCGCGGACACGGTCCTGCCGAAGTTCCCCAAGACGCAGAAGCACAAGGTCGAGCTCTCCGACATGGCGGGCATCGGCGCGGGCAGCAGCATGGTCGGCATCAAGGAGAACGAGACGTACTCGGTCCACGATCTGTGGCTCGGCGTCTTCCTGAAGTCGGGCAACGACGCGGTGCACGTCCTGTCGGCGATGAACGGCGGCGTCCCCGAGACCGTCAAGGACATGCAGGCGCACGCCGAGGAGCTCCAGGCCCTCGACACGCACGTGGTCAGCCCGGACGGCTACGACGAGAAGGGGCAGGTCTCCTCCGCGTACGACCTGACGCTGTTCGCCCGCTCCGGGCTGCAGAAGAAGGACTTCCGCGAGTACTGCTCGACGGCCACCGCCCAGTTCCCCGGCGAGACCAAGAAGGTCACGAAGGGCAAGGACAAGGGCAAGAAGAAGCGCGAGTCCTTCGAGATCCAGAACACCAACCGGCTCCTTACGGGGGCTCCCGGTCTGGACGCCTACAAGGGCATCGCGGGCGTCAAGAACGGCAGCACCACGAACGCGGGCAACACCTTCACCGGGGTCGCCGAGCGCAACGGCAAGGTGCTGCTCGTGACCGTCATGAACCCCGACTCCGGTGAGCAGCACGCGGTCTACAAGGAGACCGAGCGGCTCCTCGACTGGGGCTTCAAGGCCTCCGGCAAGGTCGAGCCGGTGGGCGAACTGGTCGCTCCGAAGAGTGCCGGTACGGGCAGCGGCAAGGGCGCTCCCGCCGCGGGCAAGGGCGAGTCGGACTCGTCCAAGAACGTGGCGCACGCCTCCGACAAGGACTCGGGCAGCGGTGCCGGCGTCGCGCTCGGAATCGCGGCCGGTGTCCTCGCGCTGATCGCCGCCGGGTGGTTCGTGATCAGCCGCCGGCTGCCGCTGCCGAAGAGCCGCCGCTGACCTCGCCGGGCTTGCCCTGGCCCTTC
The DNA here is from genome assembly GCF_053610705.1 of Streptomyces sp. NPDC054872. Lineage (NCBI taxonomy): Bacteria > Bacillati > Actinomycetota > Actinomycetes > Kitasatosporales > Streptomycetaceae > Streptomyces > Streptomyces sp. NPDC054872. Next base: position 203,766 of record NZ_JBSGYY010000008.1, read on the forward strand.
CGCAGCTGCTCCTCTGCGGGCTGCTCCTGTTCTTCTGCTTCTGTACGCCCCTGCTTGCGCGTCGCCGTCCAGGCGGCGCAGAACAGCAGGAGTTTCGCGGTGAAGTTGATCCACAGGAGCAGCGCGACGGGGACTCCGAAGGCGCCGTACATGCTCTTCGCGGCGACGCCCTTGATGTAGCCGCCGATCAGCAGCTTGAGCAGCTCGAATCCGGCCGCGCCGATCAGACCCGCGGTGATCAGGTGGCGCCGGGGCGGCTGCACGCCCGGCAGCAGCGTCAGGACGTAGAGCAGCAGCAGGAAGTCCGCGAGGACGGCGATGGCGAACGCGATCACCTGCAGGAGCAGTCCGCCCCAGCCGTCCTCGGAGATCCCCACGAGGTCGGCGCTCCAGCCGACGGCGGTCGACGCGAGGGTCGAGGCGGCGACGGACGCGAGGCCCGCGGCACCGAGTCCGATGAGCACCCCGGCGTCCTTGACCTTGCGCATGACGGGGTTCTCGTCGGCGTCCTCCAGCTCCCAGACGACCCGCAGGCACTCCCTTATCGAGCCGACCCAGCCGATGCCGGTGAAGAGCAGCAGGGCGCCCGCGATGAGCCCGACGGTGCCCGCGTTGGCGACGAGGGAGTCCAGGTCGAGCTGGTCGGCGATGCCCGGGATCTGCTTCGAGAGGGTGTCTTCGAGCTTGCCCTGCTGGCTCTTGGAGAGCGTCGCGGCGGCGACGGCGGCGGCGACGGTGATCAGCGGGAAGAGCGCGAGGAAGCTGATGAACGTCATCGCCGCGGCGAGGCGCGTCCAGTGCACGTGGTCGAGCCGCTCGTACGCGCTCCACGCGTGCGTGCGCATCAAGCGCTCCACCAGGGGTCCGATGCCGGGGAGCTTCTTCAGCCAGTCCATGATGCCTCCCTGCCCGTTGTGCGGAAGACCAAGGTCCGTGTGCCCCAGAAACGCAGGACCGTGGCGAGTGCCATACCGACTCCCGCCCCGGAGATGGTGTCCGCGCGCTGTGAGGTGAGGCCGAGGCCGTAGTGGGACACCGCGATGCAGAGCAGCTGCACCAGGGCGCCCGCGATGTTGACGGCGAAGAAGACGCCGTACTGGCGAAGGCGCGAGACACCCGCCGCCTCGCGCCGCCGGTAGGTGCCGAGCGCGTTGCCCGCGTAGGCGACCGTGCAGCCGGCCACGAAGGACAGCGCCTTGGCGGTCAGCGGGTCGAGGCCGGCGGGCCCGCGCAGCCAGACGAAGAGGCCGAGGTCGACGGCGTACGCGCAGATCCCGGCGGCGGCGAAGCCGAGCAGTTCGGGGCCCATGGCCCGTAGCCGCTCCCTGAGGGCGCTCACCAGTCGGCGACCGCGAGGGCGTACATCGCGATCCACACCAGGCCGATGACGGCAAGGGCGCGGTCGCGCAGGACGACGTCCTCGGGCTCGCCCGCCGTGCCCCGGTCGGCGAAGACGGCGTAGCGCAGGACGGCGAGGACGAAGGCGGCCATCGACAGCTGCCGCCAGGGCAGCAGGCTGCCGTTGGCGGTGCCGCCGCTCTCCATGGCCCACAGGCAGTACGCGAGGACGGCGACCCCGGCGGCGAGCTGCCAGACGAAGCGGAGGTAGCCGGTGGTGTATTCGGTGAGCAACGCGCGCGTGGCGCCTGCCTTTCCCGACATCTGCACGGCTTCGGAGTAGCGCTTGGCGGCGACCATGAAGAGGGCGCCGAAGCCCGTGGTGATCAGGAACCAGCGCGAGAGCGGGATGCCGAGGGCCACTCCCCCGATCATCGCCCGCATCAGAAAGCCCGTGGTGACGACGGCCAGGTCGACGACCAGGATGTGCTTGAGGCTGACGCAGTAAGCCAGTTGCATCACCACGTAGGCGGCGAGCAGGCCCGCGGTCAGGGGCGTGCAGAGCGCGGCGGCGGCCACCGGCGCGAGCACGGCGAGCAGCCCGCCGACCGCGTACGCGACCGGCACCGGCACCTGGCCTGCGGCGACCGGTCTGCGGCACTTGGTGGGGTGCGCGCGGTCGGCCTCGGCGTCACGCGCGTCGTTGATGAGGTAGACGGCGGACGCGGCGGCCGTGAACAGGGCGAACACCAGGGCGAGTTGCATCAGCGAGTGGCGCGAGAAGAGTTCGCCCGCGGCGGCCGGGGCCGCGACGACCAGGACGTTCTTCACCCACTGGCGGGGGCGCGCGGTCTTCATGAGTCCGAGCGGCAGGGCCAGGGAGCCGGTGCCGGACGGCCGGGGCGGCCGGGGGCGTTCGAGCAGGGCGGTGCGGTCAGCCATGCGCGCGGCTCCCGTTCATCCAGGCGGAGCCCACGCGCGCGGTGAGGGCGCCGAGGGCCGCTCCCGCCGCCACGTCGCTCGGGTAGTGGACGCCGACGACCATCCGCGAGACACACATCGCGGCGGCGAGCGGCGGGACGACGCGGGCTCCCAGGGGGCTCAGCGCGCCGTACGCGACGGTGGCCGCGGCGGCCGAAGTGGCGTGCGAACTGGGGAAGGAGTGCCGGCCCGCCGTTCTCACGAGGGGCTCCGGGCCCGTGTCACCGCCGGGACGCGGACGCCGTACGACGCGTTTGACGCCCATGCTGGCCAGGTGTGCGGCAGCGGTCAGTGCCGTGGCGCGCAGCCATGTGCCGCGGCGTCCGGGGTCGATCGCGGCGCCCGCGAGCCCCGCGGCGATCCAGAGGGCGCCGTGCTCTCCGGTCCAGGACAGGGACCGTGCGGCGGCGGCCACGCGCGCGTCGGAGCCGCAGTCGCGCAGGGCCGACAGCAGCCGGTGGTCCATGTCGTGCATGTGGCCTCCTTCTCCGGGGACTTCAAGAACCTGACCTCCCGACTCTTCTAGGCGACCTCTCAATATTTACGGCAATATACGACGACACTCCATCAATCACCCATTTCGGTGAGAGCTCTGACGAATATGGGCAAACTGCCCTTGCTCGGACGATACGGTCACGCGTATGCCTGCCGATTCCGCTCCGCCCGCCGACCCCGCGACCGCGACGGCACCCGAGGCCGCACCCCTGCCGCCGTTCGTGTCCGTGTCGGGCTGGGGGCGCACCGCCCCGTCCACCGCCCGTCTGATCCGCCCCCGTTCGCCCGAGGAGGCCGTGGCGGCCCTCCAGGCGTGCGGAGAGCGCGGAGGCATCGCCAGAGGCCTTGGGCGGGCGTACGGGGACGCGGCACAGAACGCGGGCGGCGCGGTACTCGACATGACGGGCATGGACCGCATCCACGCCATCGACGCGGACGCGGGCACCGTCCTGTGCGACGCCGGGGTCTCCCTGCACCACCTGATGGAAGTCCTGCTCCCGCTCGGCTGGTTCGTGCCCGTCACTCCGGGGACCCGCTATGTGACGGTCGGCGGCGCGATCGGCACGGACATCCACGGCAAGAACCACCACGGCTCCGGGTCCTTCTCGCGGCACGTGATGGCCGTCGAACTGCTCACCGCCGACGGCGCGGTGCAGGCGGTCGAGCGTGGCACCCCCCTGTTCGACGCGACGGCGGGCGGCATGGGCCTGACGGGCGTGATCCTCGCCGCGACCCTGCAACTGCAGCCGGTCGAGACCTCGTTGATGACGGTGGACACGGAGCGCGCCACCGACCTGGACGACCTGATGGCCCGCCTCACGGCCACCGACCACCGCTATCGCTACTCCGTGGCGTGGATCGACCTCCTCGCGCGCGGGGCGTCGATGGGCCGCTCGGTGCTCACGCGCGGCGATCACGCTCCCCTGGACGCCCTCCCGCCACGCGCGCGCAGAGCCCCGCTCACGTTCCGCCCCGGGCAACTGCCCTCCGCCCCGCGCTTCCTGCCCGACGGCCTGCTCGGCCGCAGGTCGGTGGGGCTCTTCAACGAGCTCTGGTACCGCAAGGCGCCCCGCTCGCGCGTGGGTGAACTCCAGAAGATGTCGACGTTCTTCCACCCCCTGGACGGCGTCCCGCACTGGAACCGCGTGTACGGCCGCGGCGGTTTCGTGCAGTACCAATTCGTCGTCGGATACGGCAAGGAAGAGGCCCTGCGGCGGATCGTGCGGCGCATCTCGGATCGCGGCTGCCCGTCCTTCCTCGCCGTGCTGAAGCGCTTCGGAGAGGGCGATCCGGGCTGGCTCTCCTTCCCGATGCCCGGCTGGACGCTCGCCCTGGACATCCCGGCCGGCCTGCCGGGGCTCGGCGCCTTCCTCGACGACCTCGACGAGGAGGTCGCTGCTGCCGACGGGCGCGTCTACCTCGCCAAGGACTCGCGCCTGCGGCCGGAGATGCTCGCCGCGATGTATCCGCGGCTCGACGACTTCCGCGCGCTGCGGGCCGACCTCGACCCGCGCGGCGTGTTCCGCTCGGACCTCTCGCGCCGCCTCGCCCTCTAGCACCTCCAGGAGTTGGTCCCATGAAGGACGCCTTCGGCACCCCCCAGTCCCTGCTCGTACTCGGCGGCACCTCCGAGATCGGCCTCGCCACGGCCCGCCGTCTGGTCGCGCGCCGCACCCGTACCGTATGGCTGGCCGGACGGCCGTCCCCGGGCCTGGAGAAGGCCGCCGCGGGCCTGCGCGACATGGGCGCGGACGTCCGCACCGTCGCCTTCGACGCGCTCGACTCCGAGTCCCACGAGGCCACCCTCGGGAAGGTCTTCGCCGAGGGCGACATCGACATGGTCCTGCTGGCCTTCGGCATCCTCGGTGACCAGGCACGCGACGAGGACGAGCCGCTGTCGGCGGTGCGGGTCGCGCAGACGAACTACACCGGGGCCGTCTCGGCCGGCCTGGTGTGCGCGCGGTCGCTGCAGGCCCAGGGGCACGGCTCCCTGGTGGTGCTCTCCTCGGTCGCGGGCGAACGTGCCCGCCGCTCGAACTTCATCTACGGGTCGAGCAAGGCGGGCCTCGACGCCTTCGCCCAGGGCCTGGGCGACGCGCTGCACGGCACGGGGGTGCACGTGATGGTGGTCCGGCCCGGCTTCGTGCGCTCCAAGATGACGGCGGGCCTTGAGGAGGCGCCCATGGCCACCACTCCGGAGGCGGTCGCCGAGGCCATCGAGACAGGACTGCGGCGGCGCTCGGAGACGGTGTGGGTGCCCGGCGCGCTGCGGGTGGTCATGTCGGCGCTGCGGCACGCCCCGCGGGCGGTGTTCCGGCGGCTCCCGGTGTGAGGCCCTTCGGCGCTCAGCGGGCGGGCAGCGTGCCGTGCGCGGCCGGCGCCGCAGCCTGCGGGGGAACGACCGGGCCGCCACCGCCGAAGGCGAACTCGCGCAGCTTGCGCCACACGCCGTCGGCACCCTGCTCGTAGAGCGCGAAGCCGGTGCAGGGCCACTCGGCCTCGTACTCGGAAAGCTCCGCGTACGCCCGGTCCATGGCCTCCTCGGAGATGCCGTGCGCCACCGTGACGTGCGGGTGGTACGGGAACTGCAGCTCGCGCGCGATGGGCCCGGACGCGTCCCGCACCCGCTCTTGGAGCCAGCCACAGGCCGCGCCGCCCGACACCACCTGGACGAAGACGACGGGCGACAGCGGACGGAACGTGCCCGTCCCGGAGAGCCGCATCGGGAAGGGCCGCCCGGCGGCCGCGACGGCCCCCAGGTGCGCCTCCACGGCGGGCAGCGCCGCGGCGTCCACCAGGGTCGGCGGCAGGAGCGTGACGTGCGTGGGGATGCCGTGTGCCGCGGGGTCCCCGAAGCCCGCGCGCCGCTCTTGGAGCAGGCTGCCATGAGGCTCCGGGACCGCGATCGACACACCGATCGTTACGGTCCCCACGTCGTACTCCTGTCGGTCGGGTGGTGGGCAGAGGGCGCTGTTGTGCCTGGTGTGGTGCAGGGGGCTGTGTGGCTCAGTGCTTGGCGGGCAGGAGGCCCACCTTGTCGTACGCCTGGGCGAGGGTCTCGGCGGCGACGGCACGCGCCTTCTCCGCGCCCTTGGCCAGGATCGAGTCGAGCGTCTCCGGGTCGTCCAGGTAGGCCTGGGTCCGGTCCCGGAAGGGCGTCACGAAGTCGACCATGACGTCGGCGAGGTCAGTCTTCAGCGCACCGTAGCCCTTGCCGGCGTACTTCTGCTCCAGTTCCGGGATACCGGTGCCGGTGAGCGTGGAGTAGATGGTGAGGAGGTTGCTGACACCCGGCTTGTCCGCGGTGTCGTACCGCACGACCGTGTCGGTGTCGGTGACCGCGCTCTTGACCTTCTTCGCGGTGGCCTTGGGCTCGTCGAGGAGGTTGATCAGGCCCTTCGGGGTGGACGCCGACTTGCTCATCTTGATCGACGGGTCCTGAAGGTCGAAGATCTTGGCCGTCTCCTTGAGGATGTACGCCGCCGGGACGGTGAACGTCTCGCCGAAGCGGCCGTTGAACCGCTCCGCGAGGTCGCGGGTCAGCTCGATGTGCTGGCGCTGGTCCTCACCGACCGGGACCTGCTGGGCCTGGTAGAGCAGGATGTCCGCGACCTGGAGCACCGGGTACGTGAAGAGGCCCACGGAGGCGCGGTCCGCGCCCTGCTTGGCCGCCTTGTCCTTGAACTGCGTCATGCGCGAGGCCTCGCCGAAGCCCGTGAGGCAGTTCATGATCCAGCCGAGCTGGGCGTGCTCGGGGACGTGGCTCTGGACGAAGAGCGTGCAGCGCTCCGGATCGAGGCCGGCGGCCAGGAGCTGGGCGGCGGCGAGCCGGGTGTTGGCACGGAGCTCGGCGGGGTCCTGCGGGATCGTGATCGCGTGCAGGTCCACCACCATGTAGAAGGCGTCGTGGGACTCCTGCAGCGCCACCCACTGGCGGACCGCGCCAAGGTAGTTGCCGAGGTGGAACGAGCCTGCGGTGGGCTGGATTCCGGAGAGCACGCGAGGACGATCAAGGGCCATGGAGTCATTCTCTCAGGTGTCTCTCATTGCTCGGAAACAGCCATGTGACGGGTGTGCCGCGATCTTGTCCCGCGGCCGTGTCCCCCTCGCCCGAATCGGGTCCTCGCGAATGCGGAGCCGATCTTCTCCGGCCGGTGTATCAAGAGTGTGCGGGCACAGGGGATGCCTTGGAAGGGGCGGGCGGTTCGGCGTTCGGGCCGTGGCTGCTCTCGACCGTCGCCGATGAGACGAGGAACACAGTGCGTTCGGCGGCCCGGCTGGGTCGTTCGCCGGATCGTGCCGGAGAGCGGCTGGGGGGATCGACGTGCGGATCGACATGCGGATGCCGACGGCGAGGGCAGTGTGCGGGTCGGTGGCGGGGTGCGCGGCCGCGCTGGCGCTGGCGGTGGCGGGAGCGCCGCAGGCGGTGGCGGGCGGGTCGACGAGCGTCCTCGTGGTCGCGCCGGAGAGCGGGCAGAGCACGGCGCTTCACTGGAGTGCCGGGGAGTACGCGGAGCTGGAGAGCGCACTCGGGCACCTCGGCTCCGACTCGGGCACCGACCTGGGCAAGGGACGGCGCGCGCAGCCGCCGGGCCTGGCCATGGGCGACGGACGGCGTCAGGTCACCGTGACGTGGATGGTCCACGACGTGCGGCCGTGGCGGGTGGACCGGGCCTATCCGGTGGCGTCGGAGACCGGGGACGGCAAGGGCGGCGGGGACGGCGAGGGTGGCAAGGGCGGCACGAACACAGACGTCCTGTGGATCCACACCACGACGGACGTCGCGTCCATGAAGGGCGTCTGGCACAAGGCGAAGGACCCGCTTCGCCTGACGGCGCTGTTCGAGAAGCTCGGGGTCCTGGGCCCGGCGAAGGCCGAGGGCGGTCACGCGGCACCGCCCGAGGCGGACTCGGCCCCGCCGTCCGCGTCCGGCTCGGAGGCTGCGAGCGGCCGGGGCGACGGCGCTCCCGGTGACGGCGGGACGGGCTGGTGGTGGGCCATACCGGGCGCTGCGGCGGGGGCCGTGGGGGCACTGCTGCTGCGAGAGCCCTTCGCCGGGCGCCGTCCCCTCCTTGCCTCGCTGCGCGGGCGGCGGCCTCATGAGGACGGCCCGCGGCAGGAGTTGCGGGGCCTGTGAGGGGCTGCGGCCGCCCCCGGCCGGTGAGTCGGCCGGGGGCGGTGGTCCGGCCGGTGGTCAGTGGGCCGGCAGGCCCGGGGCCGGGTGGGCGGCCATCAGGTCGGCGACCTCGGAGCGGATCTTCGTCAGGGCGTCCTCGTCACCGGCGCGGGCCGCGGCGACGCCCCGGTCGATCCAGTCGGCGACGGTCGGCATGTGCTCGGTCCCGAGACCGCGGGAGGTGAGGGAAGGGGTGCCGATGCGGACACCGGAGGGGTCGAAGGGCTTCCTCGGGTCGTAGGGGACGGTGTTGTAGTTGACGACGATTCCGGCCCGGTCGAGGGCCTTGGCGGCGACCTTGCCGGGGACTTCCTTGGGGGTGAGGTCCATCAGGATCAGGTGGTTGTCGGTGCCGCCGGAGACCAGGTCGAAGCCGCGGGCGAGCAGTGCCTCGGCGAGGGCGTGGGCGTTGGCGACGACCGCGTGGGCGTAGTCGCGGAAGGACGGCTGCGACGCCTCGTGCAGGGCGACCGCGATGGCCGCGGTGGTCTGGTTGTGCGGGCCGCCCTGCAGGCCGGGGAAGACCGCCTTGTCGATGGCCTTGGCGTGCTCCTCGCGGGACATCAGCATCGCGCCGCGCGGGCCGCGCAGCGTCTTGTGGGTGGTCGTGGAGATCACGTCGGCGTGCGGCACCGGTGAGGGGTGGGCGCCGCCCGCGATAAGCCCGGCGATGTGCGCGATGTCGGCGACGAGGACGGCCCCCGCCTCGTGGGCGATCTCGGCGAAGGCGGCGAAGTCGATGGTGCGGGGGAGTGCGGTGCCACCGCAGAAGATCAGCTTCGGGCGTTCCTTGAGGGCGAGGTCGCGCACCTCGTCGAAGTCGATGCGGCCGGTGTCGTGGCGGACGCCGTACTGGACGCCGCGGAACCACTTGCCCGTGGCGGAGACGCCCCAGCCGTGGGTGAGGTGGCCGCCCATGGGCAGGGCCATGCCCATCACGGTGTCACCGGGCTCGGAGAAGGCGAGGTAGACGGCGAGGTTGGCCGGGGAGCCGGAGTAGGGCTGGACGTTCGCGTGCTCGACGCCGAAGACGGACTTGGCGCGGGCGACGGCGAGGCGCTCGACCGGGTCGATGTTCTGCTGGCCCTCGTAGTAGCGGCGCCCCGGGTAGCCCTCGCTGTACTTGTTCTGCAGGACCGTGCCGGAGGCTTCCAGGACGGCGGTGGAGACGTAGTTCTCGCTGGGGATCAGGCGCAGGGTGTCGGCCTGGAGCTGCTCCTCGGCGGCGATGAGGGCGGCGAGGTCGGGGTCCTCGGCGGTGAGCGCGGGGTGGCTGAGGATGTTCGGTGAATCCGCGGGATTCGGGGAAACGGGAGAAGCGGGGTGGGTCATGGCGTCCTCCGGGGCGAGCGGTGTGTGTCCGGTCGTGGTCCCGGGGTGCCCAGGCGGTCGGCACCTCGAAGGGTTCTGCCTCGCACGGCTTCCTCGGGGTCCGTTCCCCGTGCGCCAGTCGCCGTGCTGTCAGGGCCAGCGTATCGGGCACGCCGGGTCGGCAGGTTTCTTCGTCCACGATCCGAGCGACGATAGAAATTGGGCGCCACACCCGCCCCACGCCGCAGGACGAACGGAGACCCCGTGTCGACAACCGAAGAGTTCATCACCTCGGCCGAAGCGCACAGCGCGCACAACTATCACCCGCTGCCCATCGTGGTCGCGTCGGCGGAGGGCGCCTGGATGACGGACGTCGAGGGGCGCCGCTACCTCGACATGCTGGCCGGGTACTCGGCGCTGAATTTCGGGCACGGCAATCGCCGCCTGATCGACGCGGCCAAGGCGCAGCTGGAGCGCGTGACGCTCACGTCGCGGGCCTTCCACCACGACCGGTTCGCCGACTTCTGTACGCGGCTCGCGGAGCTGTGCGGCAAGGAGATGGTGCTGCCGATGAACACCGGGGCGGAGGCGGTGGAGACGGCCGTGAAGACCGCCAGGAAGTGGGGCTATCAGGTCAAGGGCGTGCCCGACGGGCGGGCGAAGATCGTCGTCGCCCGCGACAACTTCCACGGGCGGACCACGACCATCGTCAGCTTCTCGACGGACCATGAGGCGCGGGCGGACTTCGGTCCGTACACCCCGGGTTTCGAGATCGTGCCGTACGGCGATCTGACCGCGCTGCGGGCCGCGGTCACGGAGAACACGGTGGCTGTGCTCCTGGAGCCGATCCAGGGAGAGGCCGGGGTCCTGGTGCCGCCGGCCGGGTATCTGGCGGGCGTACGGGAGTTGACGCGGGAGCGGAACGTCCTCTTCATGGCGGACGAGATCCAGTCGGGGCTCGGCAGGACGGGCAGGACGTTCGCGTGCGAGCACGAGGGCGTGGTGCCGGACGTGTACATCCTGGGCAAGGCGCTTGGCGGGGGTGTGGTGCCGGTGTCCGCGGTGGTGGCGGACGCGGACGTTCTCGGGGTGTTCAAGCCGGGCGAGCACGGGTCGACGTTCGGCGGCAATCCCCTCGCCTGCGCGGTGGCGCTGGAGGTCGTGGCGATGCTGGGCTCGGGCGAGTACCAGCAGCGGGCCACCGAGCTCGGCGAGCATCTGCACGCCGAGCTGGGGCTCCTCGCCGGTACGGGCGCGGTGACGCAGGTGCGGGGCCGCGGACTGTGGGCGGGCGTCGACATCGAGCCGTCGCACGGCACGGGCCGCGAGATCTCCCAGAAGCTGATGGACCGGGGTGTGCTGGTCAAGGACACCCACGGGTCCACGATCCGGATCGCTCCCCCACTGGTGATCAGCAAGGAGGACCTGGACTGGGGTCTAGATCAACTGCGGGCCGTGCTGGCGTAGTTCGGGGGGCGGCGACTGGCGTCAGCGCTTGATGCCGACTCCGCCGAACATGGCCACGTCCTCGACCCCGGCCGCTGTCTCCGTGCGCCAGCGGTTGCACGAGACCACTCCGGGTTCGAGGAGCTCCAGGCCCTCGAAGAAGCGCCCCACCTGCTCGGGCGTGCGCTGCGTCAGCTTGGGCGTGCCGTTCTCGTTCCAGAACGCCACCGCCTCGTCCACGTCGGGCATCTCCGGGCTGGTGATCGTGTGCGAGAGGACCAGGTGGCTGCCGGCCGGCAGGCCGTCGAGCAGGTGGCGCACGATGCCGTACGCCTCGGCGTCGTCGTCGATGAAGATGACGACCCCGAGCAGCATCAGCGCGACCGGCTGGTCGAAGTCCAGTGTGTTGGCCGCGTGTTCGAGGATCGTGTCGACGTTGCGCAGGTCCTCGTCGAGGTAGTCGGTCCTGCCCTCGGGGGTGCTGGTGAGGAGGGCGCGCGCGTGGGTGAGGACCAGCGGGTCGTTGTCGACGTAGACGACGCGGGTCTCGGGGGCGATCCGCTGGGCGACCTCGTGCGTGTTGTCGGCGGTCGGCAGCCCGGTGCCGATGTCGAGGAACTGCCGGATCCCGCACTCGGTCACCAGGTGGCTCACGGCGCGCCCGAGGAACTGCCGGTCGGCCAGCGCGTACGCGCCGATGCCGGGGTGCAGCGTGCGGATCTGGTCCCCGGCGGCCTGGTCGACCGGGTAGTTGTCCTTGCCGCCGAGCCAGTAGTTCCAGATCCGGGCCGTGTGAGGCTGCGTGGTGTTGATCCTGCTGTCGGCCATGTGCGCGGTCGCCTCCGAGTCCGTCGTCGAACAACCGGCAGCGTACCCGGGCGACTTGACCGACAGGAGTTCAGCCCTTCACTCCCTTTCTCGCCTGCCCCGCCTGCCCCGCCTGCCTCGCCTCAAAGAATCACGTGCGGCAGGAACCTCGCGTACTCGTCCGTGATCAGGCCCGACGACTCCCGGATGCCGAGCCCCGCCGCCTCGTCCTCGACGACCCACGCGCCGAGCACCACGCGGTTGCCGTCGAAGTCGGGCAGCGGCGCCAACTCCTGGTAGCAGCAGGCGTTCTCGCGTACGACGGGCTCGGCGCCCGGTGGGTGGATCGTGACACCGGCGCCCTCGCGGCCGAGGAGTGGCTTGGCGACGTAACCCCGTCCGGAGGCGAGCTCGCGGGGGCCGTCCAGATAGGCAGGCAGGAGGTTGGGGTGGCCGGGGTAGAGCTCCCACAGCACGGCGAGCAGCGCCTTGTTGGAGAGCAGCATCTTCCAGGCCGGTTCGATCCACAGGGTGGAGCCGGTGCCACCGCCGTTGTCCAGGGTCTGAAGGACGTGCGGGGCGAAGCGGTCCGTGGTCAGCCACTCCCACGGGTAGAGCTTGAAGCAGCTGCGGATGAAGCCGAGTCTCTTGTCGACGAAGCGCCGCGAGAGCCGGTCCCAGCCGATGTCCTCCATGGAGATCGCCTCGGTGTCGAGCCCGGCCTGCTGTGCGGTCTCGCGCAGATACGCGACCGTCATCAGATCCTCGCCGAGCTCGTCGCCCGCGGAGTGCGCGAAGTACAGCGGGCCGCCGGGCGGAAGCAGCGACGCCTGCTTCTTCCAGGCGTCCACGAGGCGCTCGTGGAGGGAGTTCCACTGGTCGGCGCCCGGGAAGCACTCCTCCATCCAGAACCACTGGGGGCTCGCGGCCTCGACCAGTGACGTGGGCGTGTCGGCGTTGTACTCCAGCATCTTGGCCGGGCCGCCCCTGCCGTCGTAGCGCAGGTCGAACCGGCCGTAGAGGGACGGGAGTTCGGCACGCCGTCGCCATGCCTCGGTGACCGCGTCCGCCACTCGGGGGTCGGTGATGCCGAGATCGGCGAGGCGCCCCCGCGTGACGATGTACTCGGCGGCCGCGAGGCACATCGCGTGCAGTTCCTCGACGACCTCCTCCAGGGCCTCGACCTCGGGGAGCGTGAACGCGTAGTAGGCGGACTCGTCCCAGTAGGGGCGCAGCGAGTCGTCGGGGTAGCGGGTCAGGGGGTAGATGAGCCCCTGGTCCTCGACCGTCTGCTGCCAGCCGGGGCGGGGGGTGATGGTGTGGCGTTCCATGGTCTCGGGTCTCGGGTCTCGGATCTCGGATCTCGGATCTCGCTCGCTTCCGGCTCAGCCGCCGCCGCTACCGCTGCCCGAGCAGCCGAAGCCGTCGCGGTCGACGGCCTCGCTGCGGCTGAAGGTGCCGTAGTCGGCGCGGCGGCCGTCGATGTCCGCGTCGTAGTACCAGTCGGCGTCCATGCGGCCGGACTTGCCGGTGCCGGAGCCCGTGCCCGTCCCGTAGGAACTGCCGCCGGTGGTGCGTCCCTTGCCGTACGAGGAGGACGAACCGGCGCCGCTCTTGCAGTTCTTGTCGGCGACGATCTTGTAGCCGGTGAGGTAGTCGTAGCTGTCGCGGTCCACGCACCGCTTGTCCGGCTCCGAGCCGCACGAGGTCAGGGCCGCCGCGAGGACGCCCATCCCGCCGAGTACGACCGTGCTGGAACGCAGCTTGCGCCGCGGGGCCTTCCGCTCTGCCGGCTGCTTCGGCTGCTCCCTCTGCTCCGTCTGCTCCGTCTGCTGATCCGGTGCCATCTGTTCTTCCGCTCCCCCGTTGGCGTACATGATCGGCGATCAGCGTAGGTAAGGGTCCCCGCGTCGTGCCAACCGGCTCAGCCGAATCCCCCTCCTCTACAGTCACTTCGTGTCTCTTGGGATGATTTGCGCACTCGGTTCAGCGGTCTGCTTCGGCACGGCCTCCGTCTTCCAGGCCATCGCCGCCCGCGCCACGGCGCCGGGCACGGGCTCCGGGGTCGACCCCGCGCTGCTGCTGCGCGCGGTGAAGCAGTGGCGGTACGTCGTGGGGCTCGGGCTCGACGGGCTCGGGTTCCTGCTGCAGATCGTGGCGCTGCGCTCCATCCCGATCTACGCCGTGGGTGCGGCGCTCGCCGCGAGCCTCGCCGTCACGGCGGTGGTGGCCTCGCGGATGCTGCGGGTGCGGTTGAGCGGGGTGGAGTGGGCGGCTGTGGGGGTGGTGTGTGCGGGGCTCGCGATGCTGGGGCTCGCGTCGGGGGACGAGGGGGAGGGCGTCGGGTCGACGGCTCTGCGGTACGTGCTGCTGGGCGTGGCGGTGGGGGTGTTGCTGCTCGGCGCGGTGGCGGGGCGGTTGCCCGGGCGGGGGCGGGCGCCGGCTCTGGGGCTCGGGGCCGGGCTCGGGTTCGGGGTGGTGGAGGTGGCGGTGCGGCTCATCGACGACGTCTCGCCGGGGGCGCTGGTCCGGAATCCGGCTGCTTATGCCTTGCTGGTGGGCGGGGGTGCGGCGTTCCTGTTGCTCACGTCCGCGTTGCAGCGGGGATCGGTGACGACCGCGACCGCGGGGATGGTGATCGGGGAGACGGTCGGGCCCGCGGTGGTGGGGGTGGTGTGGCTCGGGGATCGGACCCGTGACGGGATGGAGTGGGTGGCGGTGCTGGGATTCGTGGTCGCCGTGGTGGGGGCGTTGGCGTTGGCACGGTTCGGCGAGGCGTCGGCTCCCGCGGAGGGGGCAGCCGAGGAGGGGTCACGCGTGGAGGGGGCTCGGTAGAGCGGCGGTCTCTGCGGAGGGGGCAACCGCGGAGGGGGCTCGGCAGGGCGGCCTCTGCGGGGCTTTCCGCCGTGTCGCTCGGTAGGGCGGCCTCCCCAGTCCCGCAGCTTCACGCAGCCGCGGCTCTCCCCAGTCCCGCAGCTTCACGCAGCCGCGGCTCTGCCCCAGCCCCGCTCCCCGAACGCCGGCGAGGCGTCGGCTCCTGCGGAGGGGTCAAGCGTGGAGGGGGCTCGGCAGGGCGGCCTCTGCGGGGCTTTCCGCCGTGTCGCTCGGTAGGGCGGCCTCTGCGCGGCTCTCCCCAGTCCGCAGCTTCACGCAGCCGCGGCTCTCCCCAGTCCCGCAGCTTCACGCAGCCGCGGCTCCGCCCCAGCCCCGCTCCCCGAACGCCGGCGAGGCGTCGGCTCCTGCGGAGGGGGCAACCGAGGAGGGGTCTCGGTAGGCCGCTCCCTCCGGGGCTCCCCAGTCCCGCCGCTTCACGCAACCGCGGCTGTGTACCGGCCCCGCTCCCCGAACGCCAGTGAGGCATCGGCTCCTGCGGAGGGGTCAAGCGTGGAGGGGACTCGGTAGGCCGGCCCTGCGGGGCTTTCCGCAATGTCGCCGCTTCCCGACACGGGGGCTCCCTCCCGGACCCGCTCCTCGAACGCCGGAGGGGCCGAAGGCCACAGCCTCCTACGGCAGCACCCTGCACAACGCGTCCAGCGCCCCCGCCCACCCATGGTCCGCAGGCGTTCCGTAGCCCACCACCAGCGCGTCCCGCTCCGGAGGGCGGGCCGAAGGGTGGCGGAAGCTGGACAGGCCCTGCACCGCCAGACGTTGCCAGCTCGCTGCCTGGACCACCGTCCGTTCCGTTCCCGGCGGGAGTTCAAGGACCGCGTGCAGCCCCGCCGCGATCCCCGTGGCCCGTACCTCCGGCGCCCGAGCGGCCAGCGCGGCGACCAGTTGGTCCCGTCGGCGGCGGTATCGCAGCCGCGCGCCCCGCACATGGCGGTCGTACGCGCCCGACGTGATGAACTCCGCGAGCGTCAGCTGGTCGAGCGCCCCGCAGGCCCACTCCGCGCCCCCCTTCGCCTCGACGACCTCGGCGGCGATCGGCGCGGGCAGCACCATCCAGCCGAGCCGGAGGCCGGGGGCCAGGGACTTGCTGGCCGTGCCGAGGTAGACCACGCGGTCGGGGTCGAGGCCCTGGAGCGCGCCCACCGGCTGCCGGTCGTAGCGGAACTCCCCGTCGTAGTCGTCCTCCAGGATCAGACCGCCCTCGCGCCGCGCCCAGTCCACGGCGGCGGCCCGCCGGTCGGGGTGCAGCGGGACGCCCATCGGGAACTGGTGCGCGGGCGTCAGCAGCGCGACCTTCGCCGAGCCCGCCGCCAACTGTGCGGTGGACGTGCCCAGTTCGTCGAACGGCAGTGGCCTGGTCCGCAGCCCGGTCCGCTTGAGCAGATCCCAGTGCACGTCGAGGCCGTACGACTCGACCGCCACCTCCCGCAGACCGCGGGCCCGCAGCACGCCTCCCAGCAGGCTCAGACCCTGCGCGAACCCGGCACAGACGACGATGCGGTCCGGGTCCGTGTGCACGCCGCGCGCCCGGGAGAGGTAGTCGGCGAGAGCGGTGCGCAGCTCGACGCGGCCGCGCGGATCGCCGTAGCCGAGCGCGTCGTTCGGGGCCGCCGCCATGGCCCGGCGCGCGGCCTTGAGCCAGGCGGCACGCGGGAACGCCGAGAGGTCGGGGGTGCCCGGCATCAGGTCGTACGTCGCGCCGCCCGTCGCCCTGCGGCGCGGTGCGGGCTCCGCGGGGCGCGGCACGGAGCGCTCGGCGACGCGGGTGCCCGAGCCCTGGCGTGCGGTGAGCCAGCCCTCGGCGACGAGGTCCGCGTACGCGTCGGCGACGGTATTGCGGGCGATGCCCAGGTCGACGGCGAGGGAGCGGGACGAGGGCAGGCGGGTGCCGGGAGCGAGCCTGCCGCCGCGCACCGCCTCGCGCAGGGCGTCCGTGAGGCCCTTGCGTACGCCGGAGCGCGTCGCCTCTCCCCCGGTCTCCAGGTGGAGGTCGACGCCCAGAGTGGCCCAGGATTCTTCCATGGAAATGGACCATACCTGTGGGCTACTCCGGTCGTACGGTCGATGTCATGACGACGAACGACAACACCACCCCCGCACCCGAGTACGTCCACGAGCACACCCCTCGCCTCGACTGGCACCAGCGGGCCCCCGAGGTCTTCAAGGCGATGGTCAGGCTCGACGCGGCCGCCCGTAAGGGCGTCGACCCGGTGATCCTCGAGCTGGTCAAGATCAGGGCCTCGCAGATCAACCACTGCGCGCTCTGCGTCGACATGCACAGCAAGGACGCCCTCGCGGCCGGCGAGAGCGTGGAGCGGATCATCCAGCTCAGCGCGTGGGAGGAGTCGCAGCACTTCTACACGGCTAAGGAGGTCGCCGCGATCGAGCTGACCGAGGCGATCACCGTCCTGACGGACGGCTTCGTGCCCGACGCGGTCTACGACAAGGCGGCGGGCCTCTTCGATGAGCAGGAGCTGACGCAGCTGATCGCCGCGATCACGGTGATCAACGCGTGGAACCGTTTCGGCGTCTCGACGCGGCAGGTCCCGGGCCACTACAAGGCCGGGGACCACAAGTGAGCGCCCGGACCACCCACCTCGACAAGGGCTTCGCCACCGCGCTGTCCGCGCTGAGCGCGGCCGCGAAGAAGGGGCTCGGCGACCCGGCGCTCGCCGAGCTCGTGATGATCCGTGCCTCGCAGATCAACGCGTGCGCGTTCTGCCTCGACATGCATGTGGACATCGCCGTGCGGAACGGCGAGACGGCGAAGCGGATCGCACTGCTCAACGCCTGGGCGGAGGCGGGCGCGCTCTTCAGCGAGCGCGAGCGTGCCGCCCTCGCGCTGACGGAGGCGGTCACCGTCCTGACTGGGGGCACCTCCCAGGCTTTCGGCTCTGGGGGAGGGTTCGTCCCCGACGCGACGTACGAGGCGGCGGCCAAGCACTTCGACGAGGCCGAACTCGCCCATCTCATCGGGGTGATCACCGTCATCAACAGCTGGAACCGGGTGATGGTCAGCCGCCGCGTCGAGCCGGGAGGGTACGCGCCGTGAGCCTCGTGGACGACTTCCGCTCGCTGCACCACGGGCGGGCGCCCGGTGATCCGCTGGTCCTTCCCGGACCGTGGGACGCGGCCAGCGCCCGGGTCTTCGCGGACGCCGGGTTCCCGGCCCTGGCGACGCCGAGCGCGGGGGTCGCGGCGTCGCTCGGGTACGCGGACGGTGCGGTGCCGCCGGACGAGATGTTCGCCGCCGTGCGCAGGGTGGCGCGGTCCGTGTCCGTGCCGGTGTCCGCGGACATCGAGGACGGCTACGGGCTGCCGCCGAAGGAGCTGGTGGAGCGGCTCCTGGAGACGGGTGCGGTCGGCTGCAACCTGGAGGATTCCTCGGGCGGCGCCCTGAAGGACCCGCGCGAGCAGGCGGACCGGCTCGCGGAGGTACGTTCCGTCGCGGGCGACCGGCTGTTCGTGAACGCCCGGGTGGACACGTTCGTCCACGGCGACGGTGATCCGGAGCAGGCGATCGAGCGGGCACGGCTGTATGTCGAGGCGGGCGCCGACTGCGTCTATCCGATCCTCGCGCCGCCCGAGGTGCTCCCGCGGCTGCGGGCGGGCATCGAGGGCCCCGTCAATGTGGCGGCGAAGCCGGCCGGGCCGTCCTGGCGGGAGCTGGGTGAACAGGGCGCCACGCGCATCACGTTCGGGCCGGGCCTGCTGATCCGCGCCTCGGAGGCGCTGCGGGAGATCGCCGAGAGCCTGAAGCAGACGTGACCTGAAGCAGACGCGACGGTGCCGGGGGTGTCCTTGGCGAAGGACACCCCCGGCACCGGCGCCGTCATACTGCCGCGAGCAGCGGCGACGTCACTTCTTCGGGAGCCACTTCTCCCACGTCGCCTTGTTGTCCTTGATCCACTTCTCGGCCGCGGCCTCGCCGGACATCTTGTCCTTGGCGATCGACATGGCGACCTCGTTCTGCTCCTCGGTCGTCCACTTGAAGTTCTTCAGGAACTCCGCGGCGTCGCCGCCGTCCTTGGCGAAGTCCGCGTTGAAGTACTTCTGCAGCGGGGTGTTGGCGTAACCGCACTCGGTCTTGGTCTCGGGCTCGTTGCAGCCCTCCTTGAACGGCGGGAGCTTCACCTCGACCATGTCCATGTCGGCGTTCGCCCACAGGGGCTCCCACCAGTAGCTGATGAAGGGCTCCTTGGCGGCGTACTTGCGCTGGATCTCCTTGATCTGCGCGGCCTCGTTGCCGGTGTCCTTGATCTTGAAGTTCAGCTTGTGGTTCTTGATCAGGAACTCGTCGTACGTGGTGTACGAGGGCGCCGCGCCGATGAACTCGCCCTTGTCGCCGCTGCGGTTGCTCTTGAAGTCCTTGGCGAACTTGTTGAGGTTCTTGTAGTCCAGGATCTCCGGGTGCTTGTCCGCGTAGTACTTCGGCACGTACCAGCCGATGTGCCCGGTGACGCCAAGGTCGCCGCCCTTGACGACCGTCTTCTTGTCGTCGATGTAGAGCTTCTGCTTCTTGGGCTGGCCGTCCCAGTCCTCCAGGATCGCGTCGGCCTTGCCGTTGTTCAGGGCGTCCCAGGCGATCGGCTCGTCGAGCTGCTGGAGTTCGACCTTCTTGACGCCGACCTCGTCCTCGAGGAGCTTCTTGGCGACCTCGGCGTTGGCGCGCGCGCCGACCCACGAGGGGACCGTGATGGTGACCTCGTCGGCACCGCCGGAGGACTTCGTGTCGGCGGCGCCGCAGGCGCTGAGCGCCACCATGGACGCGGCGCCGAGACCGGCGAGGATCGAAGTGCGTATCCGCTTGCTGTAGTTCACGCGATTGTTCCTTACGTAGCAGGAGAGCGAGGTCCGGAAGCGTACGTCAGCGCAGAGTGCGTTCCTTGACGTCGGCGCCGGGCTGGGAGATGCGGTCGAGGAGCAGACCGAGGCAGACGATCGCGATACCGGCCGTCAGGCCGAGACCGAGGTCGCCCTTGGTGAGGCCCCTGACCACATCCACGCCGAGCGCGCCGCCGCCGATCATGCCGCCGATGACGACCATGGAGAGGACGAGGACGACGCCCTGGTTGAGGGCGACGAGCAGCGCGGGCCTGGCCAGCGGCAACTGGACCTGCCGGAGCTGCTGGCCGGTGGAGGCGCCGAGCGAGCGGGCGGCCTCCAGGGCAGAGGGGTCGATCTGGCGGATGCCCTGGGCCGTGATGCGGATGACGGCGGGCAGCGCGTAGATGATGGAGGCCACCGCGGCGGCCGCGGGGTTGGAGCCGAACAGCGCGATCATCGGGATGAGATAGATGAACGCCGGCAGGGTCTGCATGGTGTCGAGCACCGGCCGGATGCCGCGCTCCACCCAGGCCACCCGGGCCGCGAGCACACCGATGGCGAAGCCCAGGATCAGCGTGACCACCAGGGCGGCGATCACCTGCGAGAGGGTGTCCATCGAGCGGCTCCACAGCCCCATCGCGCCGATCGCGGCGAGCGCGAGCACGACGGTGACCGCCGCGCGCCAGCGGCCCGCGAGGTAGGCGAGGACACCGGCCACCAGGAGCACCGCCCACCACGGGGTGGCGAGCAGGGCGTCGAACAGCGGGTTGATGCCCCAGTTGATGAAGCCGTTCGCCCAGGTGAGCGTGCCGCCGATGACCGGGATGCCGGAGCCGAGCTCGCGCTCGATCCAGCCGACGGCCTCGTTGATCGGCTGGGAGATGGAGACGACCCAGTTCTCCGGCCACTCCGTGCGGCCGAGCGCCTGGCCGAGCACGGCGGCGCCCGCCACCACGGCGGCCATGACGGCCCACAGGACGCGCGTCGCGACGGCGCTGCGCGCGGGTGCCGGGTCGTCGACGCGTTCGCCGAACCCGGCGGTCGTGCGGTCCAGCCAGACGGCGATCAGCACGATCGCGATGCCGGCCGGTACCGCGAGGCCCACGTCGAGGGTGGAGATCGCGGTGAAGATCGGGTCGCCGAGACCACCGGCGCCGACCACCGTCGCGAGCACGACCATCGACAGACACATCATGATCGTCTGGTTGAGGCCGAGCAGCATCGGCTTGCGGGCCAGCGGAAGGCGAGCGGTCCACAGCCGCTGCCAGGCGCTGGCGCCAAGCGACTGGGAGGCCTCGAGGGCGGCCGCGTCGGCGCCACGCAGACCGAGCGAGGTGAGCCTGGCCATCGGCGGGGCTGCGTAGATGACGGTCGCCATGAAGACGGCCGGGGTGCCGACGTCGAACATCAAGACGAAGGGCAGCAGATACGAGAACGCCGGAAGCACCTGCATGGTGTCGAAGACCGGCCGCAGGATGCGCTCGGCACGGTCCGAGAGCCCGGCCGCGAGACCGAGCAGGACACCGACGAGACCCGCGACGGCCACACAGACGACCATCAGGGCGAGGGTCTCCATCGCCTCTTCCCACACGTCGAGCACGCCGATCACGGCGAACGTGCCGAAGGCGATGCCCGCGAGGGCCAGCGCGCGGCGGCGCAGGTTCGCCCCGCCCGCGTACCAGGAGATGAGCACCGCGGCGACGGTCACCCCGATGAAGCCGAGGCCCTCCAGACCGCTGAGCACACTGTCCACCGCGGATTCCGAGGCGTTGCTGATGTGCAGCAGGAAGTACAGGAAGATCGGGTGGGTGTCGCGGTTCTGCGCCATCCAGGTGTTGACGTCGTCGAGCGGCGAGCGCACGTCGAAGGTCAGGTCGGACGGCCAGGCGCCGTTGGCGGTGACGGCCGCCGAGACGACCGCGACCAGCAGGGCGCAGAGCAGCAGGATCGCCTTGGGATTGCGCAGGAACCCGGCCAGCGGCCCAGGTCCTTCGGCGGGCGGGCCCGGCGGGGACGCGCCCTCCTTCTTTTCGAGGACGGCAGTCGGGGCGGCGCTCATACGGCAGCCACCGCCTTGTCCCGGGGATCACTGTCGAGGCCCGCGACCACGGCGAGAAGCTGCTCGTGGTCGACGATGCCGAGGGTGCGTCCGTTGTCCACGACACGGCAGTACGCGCCGCTGCGGGCCACGGCCTCGATCGCGTCGACGACCAGCGTGTCCGGGCCGACCGCGGCACCGGACTCGGCCTCGTCGCCCTCGGCGGGGCGCATGGCGCGGCGCACGGTGATGACCTGCTCGCGCGACACGTCCTGGACGAAGTCGCGTACGTAGTCGTCGGCCGGGTTGGCGACGATCTCCTCGGGGGTGCCGAGCTGCACGATGGCGCCGTCCCGCATCAGCATGATGCGGTCGCCCAGGCGCAGCGCCTCGCTCAGGTCGTGGGTGATGAAGACCATCGTGCGGCCCTCTTCGCGGTGCAGGCGGATGACTTCTTCCTGCATGTCCCGCCTGATCAGCGGGTCGAGGGCGCTGAACGGCTCGTCGAAGAGCAGGACTTCGGGGTCGACGGCGAGGGCGCGGGCCAGGCCGACGCGCTGCTGCTGGCCGCCGGAGAGCTGGGTGGGGCGGCGCTCCTCCATGCCTTCGAGGCCGACCTTGGCGACGACCTCCAGGGCCTTGGCGCGGCGCTCGGCCTTGCCGACACCCTGGATCTCCAGGCCGTACGCGACGTTGTCGAGGACCGAGCGGTGCGGCAGCAGGCCGAAGTTCTGGAAGACCATCGCGGCCTTGTGGCGGCGCAGTTCACGCAGCTGGTTCTTGTCCATGCCGAGCACGTCCTGCCCGTCCATGGATATGGAACCGCTGGTCGGCTCGATGAGCCGGGTCAGGGTCCGCACCAGGGTCGACTTGCCCGAGCCGGAAAGGCCCATGACGACGAAGACCTCGCCCCGCTTGACGTCGAAGCTGACGTCCCGCACGGCGGCCGTGCAGCCGGTGCGCTCGCGCAGCTCGGCGGCGGAGAGACCCGCGAACTCCTCGTTGCCCGGGACGCGCTGGGCCTTGGGCCCGAAGACCTTCCACAGGTCCCGGACGGCGAACACGGACGCGGCCTCGTCGGACGCGGGCGTCTCGGGGGCAGGCGTCTTGTCAGTGGTGGTGGTCATCGGACATCACTCCCGGTCAGTAGTTCCGCGCACTTTTCCCCGACCATGAGCACTCCGATCATCGGGTTCACGGCAGGCATCGTCGGGAAGACGGATGCGTCCGCGATTCGGATTCCCTCGAGACCCCGGATCCGCAGCTCCGGGTCGACCACAGCAAGTTCATCAGCGGAAGCTCCCATTCGGCAGGTTCCCGCCGGGTGGTACACAGTGTGCGCCGCTTTGCGCACGAGCTCGCTGATCTCGGCGTCGTCGGTGACATCCGGGCCGGGGAAGACCTCGCGCTTGAGCCACTTGGCGAAGGGCTCGGCCTGCGCGACCTTGCGGGCCAGCTTGATGCCGTCGACGAGGGTCTGGCCGTCGTAGTCGACGCCGTCCTCGTCGTACTCGAAGTACTTGAAGTCGAGGGCGGGCTTCACCTCGGGGTCGGCCGACGTCAGGTAGACACGGCCGCGCGCACGGGACTTGGGGATGTTCGGCGTCATCGAGACGCCGTGCTCCGGGCGTTCGTAGCCCAGGCGCTCCGGGTTGTCCGTGAACGGGATCTGGTAGAAGTGGAACATCAGGTCAGGGCCCTTGTGGTCCGGGTCCCGCTTGACGAAGAGGCCCGCGTCGGAGTCCATCGCGGAGTTGCCGGGGATCGGCCCGTTCGTCTCCCAGACGATGACCGACTCGGGGTGGTCAAGGAGGTTCTCGCCGACGCCCGGCAGGTCGTGCGTGACGGGGATGCCGAGCGCTTCGAGGTCCCGCGCGGGGCCGATGCCGGAGTGCATGAGCAGGCGCGGCGTGTCGACGGCGCCCGCGCAGACGAGCACCTCGCGGCGGGCGGTGAGCAGCTGTTCGGCGCCGTCCTTGGTGCGGATGTGGACGCCGCGCGCGGTCTTGCCGTCCAGCTCCAGCTTGGTGGACCAGGTCTCCAGGAAGAGGTGGAGGTTCGGGCGGTCGCCGGCCTCCATGTGGGGGTGGAGGTAGGCGACGGAGGCGGAGGAACGCTTGTTGTTCTCCGGGTGGTACGAGAGGTCGAAGAAGCCGACGCCCTCGTCGAAGGGCTTGTCGTTGAAGCCGACGACCTCGGGGACGCCGAGCGCGCTCTTCGTCGCCTCGACCCAGTCGGTGGCGATCTGGTTCTGGTCCTTCTTGGCGACGCGCACGATGTTGTTGCGCAGCTTGCCGAAGAAGGGGTCCATCGCCTTGGCGTTCCAGCCGGTGGCGCCCGCCTCCTCCCACTCGTCCCAGTCGGACGGCAGCGGCTTGAAGGAGATCAGGGTGTTGTGCGACGAACAGCCGCCGAGGACCTTGGCGCGGCTGTGCAGGATGTGCGAGTTGCCGCGCGGCTGCTCGGTGGTCGTGTAGCCGTAGTCGAGGTCGCCGCCGAGCAGGCCGAGCCAGCGGCGCAGCGTGAGGACGTCCTCACGGTCGATGTCGCTGGGGCCTCCCTCGATGACGGCGACGGTGACGCCGGGGTCCTCGGTGAGGCGGGACGCGATCACCGACCCCGCGGTACCGCCGCCGACGATGACGTAGTCGTACTCGGTGGTCTCAGCCATGCGTACTGCTCCTCTTCCTGCGAGGTGTGGTGCCAAGGTGCTTGCGCGTAGAGAGCTGGGGGTGCTCGGACGTACGGACATAGATACGTGCGCGGGGGCGGGACTGCCGCCCTCGCGCACGCCTCTACGAGTCGGGCCTCAGCCCGCGAACCAGCGGACCGGCCGCGGGGCGAGGTTCTGGTAGATGTGCTTGGACTCGCGGTACTCGGCGAGTCCGGCGGGTCCGAGCTCGCGCCCCACGCCGCTCTTGCCGAAGCCGCCCCACTCCGCCTGCGGGAGGTAGGGGTGGAAGTCGTTGATCCAGACCGTGCCGTGGCGCAGGCGCCGGGCCATGCGGCGGCCGAGGCCCGCGTCGTTGGTCCAGACGGCGCCCGCGAGACCGTACTCGGTGTCGTTGGCGAGCGCGACCGCTTCGTCCTCGGTGCGGAAGGTCTCGACGGTCAGGACCGGGCCGAAGACCTCCTCGCGCACGACGCGCATCTCACGGTGGCACTGGTCCAGGACGGTCGGCTCGTAGAAGTAGCCGGTCGCGGGGCGCACTTCGCTGGGCTCGGGGCGCTTGCCGCCGGTGCGCAGGACCGCGCCCTCCTCCAGCGCGGAGGCGACGTACGACTCGGTCTTCTCGCGCTGCTGCTGCGAGACGAGCGGGCCGCACTCGACGCCGTCCTCGGTGCCGCGGCCGAGCTTGATGCGGCTCGCGCGGCGGGCGAGTTCGGCGACGAAGCGCTCGCGCACCGACTCCTCGATGATGAGGCGGCCACCGGCGGAGCAGACCTGCCCGCTGTGGATGAAGGCGGCGTTGAGCGCCTGGTCGACGGCGGTGTCGAAGCCCTCTTCGGTGGCGCAGGCGTCGGCGAAGACGACGTTCGGGTTCTTGCCGCCGAGCTCGAGGGCGACCTTCTTGACGCCGAGGGCCGCGGCCTGGGCGACCTTGGTGCCGGAGACGAGGCCGCCGGTGAAGGAGACCAGGTCGACGTCGGGGTGGTCGGAGAGTCGCGCGCCGACGGTGTGGCCGGGGCCGGTCACGATGTTGGCGACACCGGCCGGGAGGCCCGCCTCGACGAGCAGCTCGATCAGCGCGACCGTCGTCAGCGGCGTGACCTCACTCGGCTTGATGACGAAGGTGTTGCCCGCGGCGAGCGCGGGGGCGATCTTCCAGCTGGCCTGGAGGAGCGGGTAGTTCCAGGGCGTGATCATCGTGCAGACGCCGACGGGCTCGTGCACGACGACGCTGTGGATGTCGTCGGACCCGGCGTCGACCACGCGGCCCGCGCCCTCGCCGATCACCAGATCGGCGAAGTAGCGGAAGGCGTCGGCGACGCAGTCGACGTCGACGCGGCCCTCCTCGACGGTCTTGCCCGCGTCACGGCTCTCCAGGAGCCCGATCTTCTCGCGGTCGCGTACGAGGAGGTCTGCCACGCGGCGCAGCAGCGCGGCCCGTTCGGCGACGGGTGTGGCCGGCCACGGTCCGTTGTCGAAGGCCTCGCGGGCGGCGGCGATGGCCGCGTCGGTGTCCTCGGTGCCGCCCTCGGCGATCGTTGCGAACGGCTTGGCATCCGCAGGGTCGAGGATCTCGCGCGTGGCGCCGGAGAGGGCGTTACGCCACTCTCCGCCCACATGGATGGTCTGTTGTGCGGACACGTCCCGTTTGCCTTCCATTCCTGTCATACGCCCCGCCTGTCACTCGCGGTAGCCGGGGGCACATGCCCCCAGGCGGAGAAACCATGCGCATTACATAACCGAAAGTGCGCTGTGTCACTGCGCGTGCAGGCACCTGGGGCAATACGTCCGCATGAAGGGGCAATTGGGAACAGGGTGGCGCTATGGACTGCTACGCGTCGATGTCGTCAAGATCCAAGGGCTCGTCCTGCACGGCGAGTCCAGCCACCCAGAGTGGCATCAGCCAGTGCACGACGAACGCGGTGAACAGGACGGGGAAGAGCAGTTCTTCGGTGTCCCATCCCTGGTACGCGGCGATGCCCGCACCCACGGCGGCGGCCAGGAGCAGCCACAGCATGACCTGCCGGGCCTGCGCGGCGACCCGCACCCGCTCCGCGCGCTGCCGCTCGTCGAGGGCGCGTTCGCGCAGTTCGAGGAGGCCGCGCGTGGCGCCGTTGATGACACCGGTGGCGACGCACCACGGCAGCAGCAGCCCGAGCATCGTCCACATCGCCCAGCGCTGGTCGCCCATGACCGTGAGCAGCCAGGCCGCGACGCTCGCCACCGTCAGCGCGATGTGGGCGCCGACCGCGAGCCGCCTTCGCATGGCGGTGGCGTACATCGGCGCCCCTTCGCGCCGGTTCATGAGCGCGAACATCCGCCGGTCGTAGCCGGTCATCCGCTGCGCCCCCGTCTCCCGCACCTGCTGATCCGTCATCCCTGACTCCTCCCGTAGACCTCGTCCGTGAGCGGGCGGAACGGCTCGAGGGAGAACAGCGCCTCCACCGGCAGTCCGAAGAACACCGCGATCTTCAGCGCCAGGTCGAGGCTCGGGTTGTACTGCCCACGCTCGATGTAGCCGATGGTCTGGTAGTGGACGCCCACCGCCTCGGCCAGGCTCTGGCGCGACACCTTCCGCTCCGCGCGCACCATCGCCAACCTGTTGTGCACTTGCTCGCTCATGTATAAGAAGTACTACATCAGTGAGCAGGTTGGCAACGGACGGAGGCTGTTCGTGATCAAGGAGCGGGACAGATCTCGTCCGGCGGGCAGAACCACGACAGGGCGGTGGCCATGAGCTTCTCCTCGTCGTCCCTGCCGTCCGCGTCGGAGCCGTACACCGCCAGGGCGTACAACTCGCCGTCCACCGACTCGAAGCGATGGTCGATGACGTGCCACTTCCCGATGTCCGGCTCGCCCTTGAACGTGTCGGCCACGTACTCGAGCCGGGCGGCCGGGCGGCCCTGTTCGTCCAGGCGCTCCAGCGGCGCCAGTTGGTCGAAGGCGCCCGGCATCGATGTCTCGTCCAGCCAGGTCCGCAGCGACTCGTACGGCGAGGGCTCACTCACCCGGTACACCTGAAGGCGCCGGTCACCCCGCGGGCTGCGGTAGTTGACGACGTTGAAGTCCTCGGTCGGTTCGACCAGTTGACGGACCCAGCCCCGTGGCACCGCGAGCCGGAAGCCCTCCTCGTCGAACACCTCCTCGTACGGGGCCGGCGGCACGCCCGCGGGGGACGGCGCCGCCGTATCGCCCTCGGTTTCGGTGCCCGCGCCCTGTGCGGGCCGCTCGACAACCGCCAGGTACCCCGTGGGACGCGGCTCGTCCTTCCAGCCGAGCGCCCAGCCCCCGAAACCCAGACCGCACACG
This sequence comes from Streptomyces sp. NPDC054872, assembly GCF_053610705.1. Taxonomy (NCBI): domain Bacteria; kingdom Bacillati; phylum Actinomycetota; class Actinomycetes; order Kitasatosporales; family Streptomycetaceae; genus Streptomyces; species Streptomyces sp. NPDC054872. The sequence continues at coordinate 231,054 of NZ_JBSGYY010000008.1, forward strand.
GCGAGCACCGCCGCCTCGGTGTTACCTGCCATGGCCAACTCCGTCTGGGTAAATTCGCCCCGGACGCACCACGCCGAACGCACCTCGCCCCCGGCAGCCGATGAGCGGCCGCCGGGGGCGAGGTGGACGAGCTGCCGTACGGACCGGGCCGTACGGGAGGGCGTGCTAGATGAGGCCGAGGCCGCGAACCGCCTCGCGCTCCTCGGTGAGCTCCTTGACGGACGCGTCGATGCGCGTGCGCGAGAACTCGTTGATCTCCAGGCCCTGGACGATCTCGTACTTGCCGTCCTTGGTGGTGACGGGGAAGGAGGAGATGAGGCCCTCCGGAACGCCGTACGAACCGTCCGAGGGGATACCCATGGAGGTCCAGTCACCAGCGGCCGTGCCGTTCACCCACGTGTGGACGTGGTCGATGGCGGCGTTGGCCGCGGAGGCGGCCGAGGACGCGCCACGGGCCTCGATGATCGCGGCGCCGCGCTTGGCGACGGTCGGGATGAAGTCGTCGGCCAGCCAGGACTGGTCACTCACGACGTCCGCGGCGTTCTTGCCGGCGATCTCCGCGTGGAAGATGTCGGGGTACTGGGTGGCCGAGTGGTTGCCCCAGATGGTGAGGCGCTTGATGTCGGAGACCGGGGCGCCGGTCTTCTTCGACAGCTGCGACAGCGCGCGGTTGTGGTCCAGGCGGGTCATCGCGGTGAAGCGCTCGGCCGGTACGTCCGGGGCGGCGGCCTGCGCGATGAGCGCGTTGGTGTTGGCCGGGTTGCCCACGACGAGGACCTTGATGTCGTCCGCGGCGTTGTCGTTGATCGCCTTGCCCTGCGGCTTGAAGATGCCACCGTTGGCGGAGAGCAGGTCGCCGCGCTCCATGCCCTTGGTGCGGGGGCGGGCGCCGACGAGGAGGGCGACGTTGGCGCCGTCGAAGGCGACGTTCGGGTCGTCGCTGATCTCGATCGAGTTCAGCAGCGGGAAGGCGCAGTCGTCGAGCTCCATGGCGGTGCCCTCGGCGGCCTTCAGGGCCGGAGTGATCTCCAGGAGGCGAAGGTTGACCGGCACGTCCGCGCCGAGCAGGTGGCCGGAGGCGATGCGGAAGAGCAGCGCGTAGCCGATCTGGCCGGCCGCGCCGGTGACGGTGACATTCACGGGAGTGCGGGTCATGGCGATCTCCGTAAGACAGCAGGCGGTGGGGGGTCCCTGCCCCTTGTGCGGGGTCCCCTTGTGCTGGATCCCCACCGACGCCCTCGATGATCGATCTCTTGGCATCAAGAGAGATCCGCCGCTCAGGCTATCGCGCCCCGCCGACCCCCGAACCCCGGGAGGGTGTGGCCCACCCCACAAAGATCGCGCCGTGCCACCTGACTGCCACCCGACTGCAGCCCGACGGCCGTCCCATCCGCGCCCGACGGCCGTCCAACCTGCGCCCGGCTGCCCTCCGACGAAGAAAATCCGCCGGAAAACAGCGGCTCAGAGGCCCGCGAAAAATTTCTGCGAAATCGACAGGCATGTTGTGCGTGGGCGAGGGCACACGCAGCTATACCCCCACGGGAGTGGTCACACCCCCAGGCGGCCGCCACGCTCCCCCCCCCTGTGTTGGCGGCCGCCACCTCCCGGTGGTCATTCCCGACGTCCGGCCCGGCTGCGCCTACTTGGTGCAGCCGGTCTGGCCGGCCTCGAGGGTCGCACACGCCTCCGCCGACGCACCGTCCTTGACGGCCACCATCGGTGTGTAGGCGTCGAAGTCCGCGTTCACGGTGCCGTTCTGCTTCGCGCCGTCGCCGGTGATCGTGACCTTGTCACCCGGAGCGGCCTGCGTGATGCGCGCCCACGCCGCCCCGCACGTCTTGCTGTAGCGGACCTCGACCAGGGCCTTGCCCACCGTCGCGCGTGTCGTCGTGGTGGCCAGCTCGCCGCCGCAGCCCATGGTCTCGGGGTCCTTGCCGGTGCAGCTCTTGCCGCTGCACTCGACGCCCGCGGGCAGATCCTTGTCGCTCGTGCTCGGCGAGGCAGGCGGCTTTGAGCTCTCGTTGCCCTTGTCGTCCTTGCCGAGGCCGGTCAGGAAGACGGCGGCGGCTATGACGACGAGCGCCCCGACGATGCCCGCCAGGAACATCGTCAGCTTCCTGCGCCGCCGCTGCCGGTCGGGCGAGTCACCGCCATGGGCCGGCTGGGCCGGACCGGGAGGCGCCGCGACACCGCCCCCGCCCACGTACGACGGGGTCTGCGGAGGCACCGTCGGCGAGACGCCCGCGGGGCCCGCGACCCCGGTGACGCTCCCGCCCGGCCGGGAGGGACGGTCGGCGGAGTCGACACCGGTGCCGGTGCCGGCTCCGGCACCCGCGGCCCCGCCGCGCACCGCGCCGCCGTTCCCCTTGCCCTTACCTGCGGGCGGGTTCGGGCCCAGCTCGCCGAGCGCGGCCCGTGCCTGGGAGATCCGGATCGCCTGCATGGTCATGTCGTGCCGCATCTCGGAGCGGCTCCAGGCGCGCTCGGCGAGTTCCCACATGGTGATGAGGTGCACCGGGTTGGTGCCCGTCACCTCGGCAAGCGCGACGATGGCACCCTTCGGGGCGAGCAGCCGCCCGTTCAGATACCGCTCCCACGACGTCTTGCTGTACCCGGTGCGGTCCGACACCGCGGCAATGCTGAGACCACTGCGGTCGACGAGCCTGCGCAGCTGACTGGCGAACTCCCTGACCTGCGGATCCAGCTCATCCGGTAGTGCCTTCCAACGAGGCATTACTCCCCCTCATCCCCCCGTACGTGCCAACGTGCCCCCGCGCGTGGTTCCCCCCGCTCTGCCCATGAGGCAGCCCCCGCTTGTCCTGTCATGGGCTACCCAGAGGGATGCCAAAAGTCAGGATGTCAGTTCCCGGACCGGGGGCGCGCGGGAGCATTCGGGCCACTGGCGTGCACCGTCGCACTCCGGGCGGTCCGGCGTCCAGTGTCCCATCGCTGTCCCGCTCCACGATGCGGAACCCCTGGTAGCGACTTGGGACGTCCAGAATCGTCCTGATTGTGCCGGTTGCCCCTTCTGCGGAACGCCCCTCCGCGCCCCGGTCGCCTCCTGTCTCCTCCTGTCCCGCCCTCTCTCGCACCCCCTCGCACCCTGTTGCGGGCTGGGAACAGCGTTGCGGAATGGTCACCTCCGTGCCACAGGGGCAAGGCATCCCTTGAACGGAATTGGCGGGGGCATGACGCTGGTTCCCGTTGGAGCGGCCCCCCACAGACCGGCGGCGCCCGTCCTCCCACGGGGGTGAGGACGGGCGCCGTCCCCTGTTCCCGGCCGCGGCCGGGAGCTGTCAGGGGTTGTCGGACGCGATTCAGCGACCGTTGCCGCCCGGCGTGACGAGGCCCGTCTCGTACGCCACCACCACCGCCTGCGCCCTGCTGTCCAGGTCGAGTTTGGACATCGTCCGGTTGAGGTGGGTCTTCACGGTGGCCTCGCTGATGTAGAGGCGGTCGGCGATGTCCGCGTTGGACAGACCCGTGGCGATCAGTTTCAGGACCTCGACCTCGCGCAGGGTCAGCGCACGCAGGTCCGGCGGCGGCTCGGCGCAGTCACCGGAAGACCCGGCCCCGGCCTGCCGGGCGAAGGCCTCGACGAGCCGGCAGGTGACACTGGGCGCGAAGAGCGCGTCGCCGCCGCCCACGGCGGCCACCGCGGCGAGCAGGCGTTCCGGTCCGGAGTCCTTGAGCAGGAAGCCCGACGCCCCGGCCCGCAGCGCCCCGTACACGTACTCGTCGAGATCGAACGTGGTCAGGACCAGGACGCGTGGCGGCGGTTCGGGCGCCTCGGCGAGGATCTTCTCGGTGGCCACGATGCCGCTCATGCCGGGCATGCGGATGTCCATCAGGATCACGTCGGGCCGTGTCGTCGCGGCGAGCGCGACGGCTTCCGCTCCGTCCCCCGCCTCACCGACGACCTCGATGCCGGGCGCGGCACGCAGCAGCCCCACAAGGCCGGCCCGGATGAGGAACTGGTCGTCGACCACGAGCACCCTGGTCATCTAAGTCGCGCCGTCCCCCTGCGGTGCGGCCTGCGCGGAGGTCGGCAGGGTCAGACGCACGGCGAACCCTCCCTCGCTCCGCGGGCCGATGCTGATCGTCCCGCCGTAGAGCTTGGCCCGCTCCCGCATCCCAATCAACCCATGGCCGCTCCCTGTGCCCACTCTGTCCGGAATCACCCCCTCCCCGTCATTGGTGACCGAAACCGTCACATGGTGGGGCTGATAGCGGAGTTGGACCGCCACGCCGGCCCTTGGCGCGTGCTTCAGTACGTTGGTCAGCGCCTCCTGGACCACGCGGTACGCGCAGAGTTCGACCCCGGGGGCCAGCTGCCGCGGGGTCCCCTCGACGCGCAGCTCCACGTCGACTCCCCCGGCCCGCACCCGCTCGACCATCTCACCGAGCCGCGCGAGACCCGGCATCGGAGCGTCGGGCGCGCCGTCCTCCTCCTCCCGCGCCCGCAGCACCCGCAGCATGCGGCGCAGCTCCTCGAGGGCCTCGCCGCTGGTGCCGGAGATGGTGGAGAGCGCGGCGTGGGCGGTGGCCGGGTCCGAGGCGAAGACGAACTTCGCGAGGCCCGCCTGCACGGATATCACCGACATGTGATGGGCGACGACGTCATGCAACTCCCTTGCTATGCGCCCGCGTTCCTCGGCGACCTCACGCCGCGCCCGCTCGTCCTGCTCGCGCTTCAGCTGCCGGGCCAGTTCGGCGGCGCGGCGCGCGACGTGCCCGAACCGCCAGATCACCAGGGGGAAACCGATGGCCTGCCCGACCACGGAGGCCATGGCCGCGCCTTCGCTCACCACGCCTGAGTAGATCCAGACGGCGCTCATCAGGGCGGCGCAGGGCAGGGAGGTGCGCGGAGGCTTCAGGGCGGCGACCGTGTAGACGGCGAGCATGGGGCCGAAGGTGTTCACCACGGGCCAGTAGCCAGCGGTGACGTACACGATCCATGCCAGGTGCACGGCGAGCAGGACGGTGAGCGGCGCTCTGCTCCGGGCAGCGATCGGCACGTTGACCAGTGCCACCAACAGGTAGCCCCACGCGTCGAGTTCGGGCCACCCCTGCCGCTCCGACTCCTGCCCGAGGAGTACGGCGACCGTGGTCAGGGCGACCGCGATCGACGTATCGGCGACGAGGGGGCGGATCCGCATCGCCGCAGCGTAGCCCGGGTGCGGGCACCGCCACGTCAAACCACCGCGGTACAGCGGAAGTTGCAGGAACCGCGGCGGTACCGCGCCGGACGTGCCCGAAGCTCAACCCGACACGGGACGACGTCCCCCGCCCCGGCGCCGTAGCTTCTTGCTCCAGCACCACGGCACCGGCCGACCACCGGGGCCGCACGGATCGCGGGCCGTCGGGGGACCCAACGGGGGGACCCGGCCCGGGACCTGAAGGGACAGCATCACCATGAGCAACATGACCATCCGCAAGCGCGTGACGACCGGCCTGGTCTCCGCGGCCTTCATCGGCGGCACCCTGGCCCTGGCACCCGCGGTGCAGGCCGCTCCCGCCCCTGTGTCCGTCTCGGCCGCGGCCGTCAACGCCGCCGCCGAGAAGTGCCCCTGGACGACGGGCGTCGGCTTCTACTGCGGCTACGACAAGCGGAGCAAGTACACCGACTTCGGCGACAACGGGCGGCAGGTGAAGGAGGTGCAGGCCCTCATCAAGTACACGGCCTACTACAACGGCCGTCTTACGATCGACGGCGACTTCGGCCCGGACACCCGCAAGGCCGTCAAGTACTTCCAGAAGAAGTTCATGGGCGACAACACGCCTGACGGCATCGTCGGCCCGCAGACCTGGAAGGCGCTGCGCCTCAAGTAGGCACTCCGCCACAGACGACGGTGGCCCGTCCTCCTCCGGGGGAGAGGACGGGCCACCGTCACGTCCGGGTGCCGCCCACGGCTAGGTGTCGATCGTCCGATGCAACGCGTCGCCCAGGAACGGAAGCTCCAGCCACGGGCTCGGCTGCGCCATCAGCGCGAGCAGCACGATGACGACGCCGAGCGCGCCGTACGTGACCATGTCCGTGAAGCGCGACCGTACGGCCAGCATGCCGACGCCCGGCAGCATCCACCGCATGACGGCACCCGTGATCAGCGCGAGGCCGATCAGTATCGTGCCGACGCGGAACACGTCGAAGGCCGTGAGCAGCAGCCCGAGTCCCACCATCGAGAGCACGGTGAGCAGCGGCCACTGGCGGGCGGGCGCGGGGGCGTCGCCGCCCGCGGCCCGGCCGCCGCCCTCGGGCCGCGCGGTGTCGCGGGTCAGGAGCGGAAAGCGCCGCGTGGTCTTCTTCGGCCCGCCGGGACCGGGAGCGCTGACGGCGCCCTTGGCCTCGGTGTCCTCCACGGCCTCGGCCTCGCGGACGTCGGACTCCTTGACGTCGGACTTCGTGACATCGGCCGGTGACGCCCCGTGGTCAGGTTCGGCGCTCATGGGCTCACCCCTTCCCGGTTCAGCTCGCGGCAGCGGACGCGGCGCGCTCGGCCGCCTCGACGACGTTGACGAGCAGCTGGGCGCGCGTCATCGGGCCGACGCCGCCGGGGTTCGGCGAGATCCACCCGGCGACCTCGCGGACGCCGGGATGCACGTCGCCGACGATCTTGCCGGACTCGTCGCGCGAGACGCCGACGTCCAGGATCGCGGCGCCCGGCTTCACGTCCTCGGGCTTGATCAGGTGCGGGACGCCCGCGGCGGCCACGATGATGTCCGCCTTCTGCAGGTGGAAGGAGAGGTCGCGCGTACCGGTGTGGCACTGCGTCACCGTCGCGTTCTCCGAGCGGCGGGTGAGCAGGAGCGGCATGGAGCGGCCGATCGTGACACCGCGGCCGACGACCACGACCTCGGCGCCGTTGATCTCCACGCCGTACTGGCGGAGGAGCTGGATGATGCCGTAAGGCGTGCAGGGCAGGGGGGCGGGCTCGTTCAGGACGAGGCGGCCGAGGTTCATCGGGTGCAGGCCGTCGGCGTCCTTGTCCGGGTCCATCAGCTCGAGGACGCGGTTCTCGTCGATGCCCTTGGGCAGCGGGAGCTGCACGATGTAACCGGTGCAGGCCGGGTCGTCGTTGAGCTCGCGGACGACGGCCTCGATCTCCTCCTGGGTCGCGGTCGCGGGCAGCTCGCGCTGGATGGAGGCGATGCCGACCTGCGCACAGTCGCGGTGCTTCCCGGCGACGTACTTCTGGCTGCCCGGGTCGTCACCGACCAGGACAGTCCCGAGGCCGGGCGTATAGCCCCTCTCCTTCAGGGCCGCCACGCGGGCGGTCAGTTCGGACTTGATCGCGGCTGCGGTGGCCTTGCCATCGAGAATCTGGGCGGTCATGACTCCATCTTCCCGGATGAGGCCCGCCCGGTACCAATCAGGTCGCCCGCGCGGGCCGACTGTGTCTCAGCTGTGTCCCGAGACCTGACCAGCTCTGTTGCACTTGCACAACGCATAGGGAATGCGGCTGGACAAATAAGCCTGGCCTAAAGAACGATATGCGGCACAGTGCCGCGGGCAGTGTCGGGGGGACGGACCGCATCTGTAGAACATTCCTCCGTGATGTGCCGCGTCGTCCCCGCATTACCCGACGGAGGAAGACCGCCATGAGTTACGGCGACCCGAACAACCCTTACGGGCAGCCGCCCCAGCAGCCCCCGGCCGCTCCCGGATACGGCTACCCCCAGGCCCCGCCCGGCGTCCCGCCGCAGCAGGGCTACGGCTACCCGCAGCAGCAGCCGGCGTACCCCGGCTACCCGGGCGGCGGCGGCAACATGATGCAGCAGTCGATGCCGGGGCTTCTGATGACGGCTCGCGTCTTCCTGTTCCTGATCTCGGCGACGCAGATCCTGAGCGCGATCTTCCTGCTCTACGGCGCCGCTGTCGCCAACGACGTTTCCGACAGCGCCGACGACTTCGGCTTCGCGGGCACAAGCGACTTCGGTGACGCGGCCGCCGGCCTGTTCGTGGTCTTCGCGCTCGTCGCGGCAGCGCTGGCCGCCCTGTCGATCACGCTCGGCGTGAAGTTCAGCCGCGGCGGTCAGGGCATCCGGATCACCACCGTCGTCTATGGTGCGCTCGGAGGTATCTTCGGCCTGATCTACCTCTTCGTCGGTCTGGACACCGGCCTCGCGAGCGCGATCATCCTCCCGCTGATCTGGGTCGTCTTCGCCGTCATCATCACGATCGCCCCAGTCGTGCCGAGCGGCACCGCGTGGTTCAACCGCCCCCGCTACTGAGGCGAGAACGAAGCAACGGTGGCCGCGCCCTTGGAAAAGGGCGCGGCCACCGCTCTGTACGGGACCCGCTCAGTGGAAGAAGTGCCGCGTGCCCGTGAAGTACATCGTCACGCCCGCCTTCTTCGCGGCCTCGACGACCAGCTCGTCACGGACCGAACCACCCGGCTGCACCACGGCCTTGACGCCCGCGGCGGTCAGGATCTCCAGGCCGTCGGGGAACGGGAAGAACGCGTCCGAGGCGGCGTACGCGCCGTGCGCCCGCTCCTCGCCCGCCCGCTCGACGGCGAGCTTCGCGGAGTCGACACGGTTGACCTGACCCATGCCGACGCCGACCGAGGCGCCGTCCTTGGCGAGCAGGATCGCGTTGGACTTGACCGCGCGCGATGCCTTCCAGGCGAAGGCCAGTTCGGCGAGCTCGCCCGCGTTCAGGGCGTCGCCCGTGGCGAGCGTCCAGTTGGCGGGGTTGTCGCCGTCGGCCTGGAGTCGGTCGGTGACCTGGAGGAGCGCGCCGCCGTCGATCTGCTTGACCTCTACCGCGTTGGACGGCGCCTGGTGGCAGCGCAGGACGCGGATGTTCTTCTTCTTGGTGAGGGCTTCGAGGGCGCCGTCCTCGTACTCCGGCGCGACGATGACCTCGGTGAAGATGTCGGCGACCTGCTCGGCCATCTCCTTGGAGACCGGGCGGTTGACGGCGATCACGCCGCCGAACGCGGAGAGCGGGTCACAGGCGTGCGCCTTGCGGTGCGCCTCGGCGACGTTCGAACCGATCGCGATGCCACAGGGGTTGGCGTGCTTGATGATCGCGACGCAGGGGTCGTCGTGGTCGTACGCGGCACGGCGCGCGGCGTCCGTGTCCGTGTAGTTGTTGTACGACATCTCCTTGCCGTGCAGCTGCTCGGCCTCGGCGAGGCCGCCGTTGCCGTCGACGTAGAGGGCGGCGCCCTGGTGCGGGTTCTCGCCGTAGCGCAGGACGTTCTTGCGCGTGTACGCGGCGCCGAGGAACTCGGGGAAGCCGGAGCTGTCGTCCGCCGCGTAGTCATCGGCGAACCAGGAGGCGACCGCGAGGTCGTACTCGGCGGTGTGGCGGAACGCTTCGGCAGCGAGGCGCTTGCGCGCGGTCAGGTCGAACCCGCCGTCACGGACGGCGGCGAGCACGTCGGCGTACCGGTCGGGGCTCGTGATGACCGACACCGAGGGGTGGTTCTTGGCGGCGGCGCGGACCATCGAGGGGCCGCCGATGTCGATCTGCTCGACGCACTCGTCGGGCGTGGCGCCCGAGGCCACGGTCGCCTTGAAGGGGTAGAGGTTCACGACGACCAGCTGGAACGGCTCGATGCCGAGTTCGGCGAGCTGGCGCTGGTGGTCGTCGAGGCGCAGGTCGGCGAGGATCCCGGCGTGCACGCGCGGGTGCAGCGTCTTGACCCGGCCGTCCAGGCACTCGGGGAAACCGGTGAGCTCCTCGACCTTGGTGACGGGCACCCCGGTGGCGGCGATCTTCGCGGCGGTCGAACCGGTCGAGACGAGCTCGACGCCGGCCTCGTGCAGCCCGCGCGCGAGCTCCTCGAGCCCGGTCTTGTCATAGACGCTGATGAGCGCGCGCTTGATGGGGCGCTGCGAACCGTGCGTACCTTCGGCGGTCACGGGATAAGTACCTTTCGTCCCTCAATGCGGTAGCCGTTACGGGCCAGACGCCCCACGACATCGACGAGCAGCCTTCGCTCGACTTCCTTGATGCGCTCGTGCAGAGCGCTCTCGTCGTCCTCATCCCCGACCGGGACCACGCCCTGGGCGATGATCGGGCCGGTGTCGACGCCGTCGTCGACGAAGTGGACGGTGCATCCCGTGACCTTCGCGCCGTACGCGAGCGCGTCGCGCACGCCGTGGGCCCCGGGGAAGCTGGGCAGCAGGGCGGGGTGCGTGTTGACGAACCGGCCGCCGAACAGAGCGAGGAATTCCTTCCCCACGATCTTCATGAACCCGGCCGACACGACCAGGTCGGGCGCGTACGAGGCGGTCGCCTCGGCCAGCGCCGCGTCCCACTCGTCGCGGGTCGCGTGGTCCTTCACCCGGCAGACGAAGGTGGGAATCCCGGCCTGCTCGGCACGTTCGAGCCCCGCGATGCCGTCGCGGTCGGCGCCGACGGCGACGATCTCGGCGCCGTAGCCGGACGTACCGTCCGTCGCGATCTTGTCGAGCAGAGCCTGCAGATTCGTGCCTGATCCGGAGACCAGCACGACCAGGCGCTTGGCCACAGGGCTCTTGGCCACAGCGGGGCCCTTTCTCGGGAGGTGCGTCTTTGTAGGGTCGTACAAAGGCTTCGCATCTTCCGATACGGGGAACTCTACGAAGCGGCCGACCGTCAGCAACGATACCGGCACACGGTGCGGCCCCTCACGGGACGGGGGCGCGGCCGGAAGGTAGCGTCTGCACCAAGACGTCACATGACGTCACACCGTCCAGAAGCCCGCTCGCCAGGCTCGCTCGACCGGGCTCGCTCGACCGGGCCTGTTCGACCTGGCTTGCTCGACCAAGGGGAAGACGCACACCTGATGCCGGACCGTAGCCTCCGCCTTCCGCTGTCCCTCGCGTTCGGACTGACGCACGCAGGGGAGCGCGGCTCGACGCTGCTGCGCGACGGCCGCCCGTCGTCCCCGCCGCAGGACTCCCAGGGCTCCGGGGGCTCCGGCTCCTCGGGCGACTCGGGCAGTTCCGGGTCCTCGAAGGGGTCCTCGAAGGACGACAATCCCTTCGCGCCGCCGCCGGAGGGAACCCCGGACCAGCCGTGGCGGCCCCGCCCCGGCAACGGCGGCGACAGCCCCGACGACCGGGGCCGTTCCCCCTGGGGCAGCCAGTGGAGCGACCGTCAGCCCGGCCGCTCCCAGGGCGGCGGCTTCGGCGAGCGCCCCGGCAAGGAGGGCGGGGGCCAGGGCCCCGACGGAAACTCCGGGCCCGGCTCCGGCATGCGCTGGGACCCGACCGACCCGGCCCAGCGCCGCGCTCGGTACGCCCTGCTCTCCGGCATGTGGGCCTTCTTCTTCGCACTCTTCGGCTGGCGGTACGTGGCCCTGCTCCTGGGCGCGCTCGCGCTGCACTGGGGCATCAGCTCCCTGCGGTCGAAGCCGAAGCAGCCGGACCCGACGGCACCGGCCACGCAGCAGCCCGCGGCCGACCCCACCGGCACGAAGCCGCAGACCACGGCGGCGGTCAGCGGCCTGGTGACGGCGTCGCTCGCGCTGGCGATGGTGGCGGCGACGTTCGCGGCGCAGCTGGTGTACCGGGACTACTACACCTGCGTGAACGACGCCCTCACGAGCCAATCGAAGCAGGAGTGCAACGACCTCCTGCCAAAGCAGCTGCGCCCACTGCTGGGGGAGCGGGACTGATCCTGGCCGGGGGCCTTGGGCCGGGCGACCGGTTGCACCCACTCCCTCAAGCCTCCGGCCGCCGCCTCCCTTGACGCCTCGTCGTGTCAGTCCGCCACCGGCGCCTCCGCTGCCGCGGGCGACTGCGGCAGGCGGCTGCTGCGGCAGGAAGTCGTCGGTCCCGGCCGCCCGCCCCGCGCGGGCACCAGACCGCCTGCCCCCAACCCTCCGGTGGCCGCCCCCCGGTCACGTCCCTCAAGGCCGCCCAGCGTGCCTCGCGTGACGCCTCGTCGTGTCACTCCGCCACCGGCGCCTCCGCTGCCGCGGGCGACTGCGGCAGCGGCAGGAAGTCGTACGGTCCCGGCCGCCCGCCCGCGCGGGCACCGCACCGCCCCCCTCAAGCCCCCGGCGGCCGCTCCCCGCTCGCGTCTCTCAGCGCCGCCCAGCGTGCCTCGCGTGATGCCTCGTCGTGCCAGTTCGCCGGCGGCGTCTGTGCTGTCGGAGGCGACTGGGGCAGGAAGTCGTACGGCTCGAACGGGTCCGGTGTGGGCGGTGTCGGAGGCGGCGGGTTCTGACGGCGGCGGGGGATCCGGGGCAGGCGTAGGCGGGGAGAGCGCAGCCGCAGCTGGGGGACCCGAGGCTTCGGCAGCCGGAGCCACGGCCGGCGTGGCGTAGCCCTGCGGGTCCGCAGGCGCCAGGACCGCGCCACCAGCGCGAACGGCACGCCCACCACCGCCGTCCAGCCCAGCGTCGCCGCCCCCGTCAGCCACCACACCGGGCCGAACTCGGCCAGGACGGCCACCCCCATCGGGCCACCCGCCAGCGCCGCGAGGACCGCCATGAACACCCCGCACAGCGCCGCCCCCGCCACGGTGACCAGCATCGTCCGGACCCGGGTCCACGCCTCGCCCCTCTCTCCGGACGCAGGCGCCGCCGCCCCCGCCGTGAACCACGCCAGAACGAGCCCCCCGGCCAGCGGCACCGCGCCCGCCGCCCACGTCAACGGCGTACCGGGCCCCTGCGTCGGCACCGCCGCGAGCAGCGGGAACTCCGGCAGCATCGGGGCCGAACTCACTGCGAGCGGCCCCGCCACGCTCCCCGTGCCGAGCGCGAAACCCGGGCCGAGGCCGTACGCCGCGCCCCACACCGCCGCGTTCGGCACCAGCGCCACGGCCAGCAGCAGCACCGCGAAACGGCCCGACCACACGTCCGTGACCTGCGCGAACGACGCCCTCGCCAGACCGCCGTGCAGCACGAGCGACACCGCGACCAGCAACGCTCCCCCGCCGACGAGCACCACCGCCCCGGCCGACGCGGCCCGCGTGACGGCGCGGACGTGCCGGCGTACGAGGAAGGGACGTACCGCCGCGGGCAGCGCACGCAGGCCGCCCCGCACCACACCCGGCAGCGGCTCCCGGGGCCGGCCCACCGCGGTCCACACCCCCACCGCCGCCGCACAGGCCACGACCATCGGCAGGTGCAGCACCGCGCTCGGCCACGACGGCCGCAGCTCGCCCCCGGCCGCGTACAGCGTCGCGGCCGTGCCCACCAGCAGGTAGCCGCCGACGACCCCGCACCACGCGGTCCGCGGCGCCATGCCGCGCTCCTCCGGGTCCGCCGCGTCCCGCGCGGCGCGGTGCGCGAGCCAGCCCGGCAGCACCATCAGGAGCAGCGGCGTGACGCCGACCGGCGCCGGGGCCCCGGAGACCGTGTCCGTGCGGATCAGCTCCGTGCCGTGGGCGATCAGCCACACCGCGGCGGCGACATGCAGCGCTCCGTCGGGCCCGCTGTCGGGATAGGGCGAGCTGATCCAGAGGACCATCACCAGGACGGCACACGAGCCGAGGCCGAGCCCGGCCGCGACAGCACCGCCGAACAGGCACGTCGCCAGTCCGGGTGAGCGGTCCCGGAACCGTTCGACGAGCGTCTTGAGGGGCGGCAACGGTGAGGTGCGGTCGGTGAGGTGCGTCACACCGGCCATGCTCCCAACGACACGCGCTTTCTCCCTGTAACAGGCGAATACCCGATGTGTCGCACAAGATACGTTTATGTACTTTTTCGTACGACGGACCGGCCGCGCCCGGCTGCCCGCCGCACGAACGCCCACGGCCCACGGCGCGGAGAGTCCGACATGACCCAGAGCCCTGCCACACCGTTGCCGTCCCCCAAGGAACGCCGACGTCTGCGCGAGGCGAAGTCCCTGAGCCAGGCCGAGATCGCCGCGCGGGTGGGCGTCACCCGGGAGACGGTCCGCTCCTGGGAGGCCGGCCGCTCGAAGCCACGCGGCCGCAGGCGTGACATCTACGCGAAACTCCTTGCCGAGCTAGCGAACGAGCAGACCGTAGCGGGCGAGCGTTCCGCACGGCGCCCCAGCTGGGCCCGGGACGCGCCCCCCGCCATCGACGCCAAGGACGGCAAGGCCCCCGCGCGCATCCCGGTGGGCGCGGCGATGAACGGCCACGCCCGGCCCGACCCGCTGGTGCGGACACCGGCCGCCGCCCCACCCGAGCGCGGGCGCGAGCCCGAGCCGTCCAGGTTCCCCACGGGAGCCGCCACCCCCGCCGAAGCCTTCGACACGCTCTGCGTGACCTGCGCCCCCGGCCTCGTACGCCAGACCTACCTCCTCACCGGCCGCCGCACCCTCGCGCAGGAATCGGTGGAACGCGCCTTCCAGCTCGCCTGGCAGCGCTGGCCCGAGGTCGCCGTGGACCGCGACCCGGCGGGTTGGGTGCGCGCGGCGGCGTACGAGTACGCGATGTCCCCCTGGCACCGCCTCCGCCCCACCCACCGGCACCCCGACGCCCCGCCCGCCGAGGCGGCCGACCGCGCCTTCCTCAAGGTTCTGATGAGCCTGCCGCCCGCCCAGCGCCGCACCCTCCTGCTCTACGACGGCGTCGGCCTCGACCTGCCCGAGACCGCGGCCGAGACGGAGGCGAGCACGCCCGCGACGGCCAACCGGCTGCTGCACGCGCGCGAGACGATCGCCGAGAAGCTCCCCGACCAGGCGTCGACGCCCGAAGCCCTGCACCAGCGCCTCGGCGAACTGTGCGGCGCGGAGAAACTACGGCCGCCGAACGCGGTCCGGGTGCGCACCGGCAGCGAGCACCGCGCCCGCTTCTGGACCCGCGCGGCGATCGCCTTCACCGCCCTGATCGTCGGCGCGACGGCCCTCACCCTGAGATCGGCCCCCACGCACTACGAACCACCCCAGTCCCCGGGCAAGGCCATCAGCGGAGTACCCCCACACATGGGCCCCGGCCACCTGACGTACGCGGACCAACTCCTCCACAAGAAGCTCCGCGAAAACTTGACCAGCGGCCCGGAAAAACTGACACCACAGGCGAGATAGTGCGCGGGCGGCGGTCTTTCAGGGGCGCGGGGAACGGCGCAGTCTTTTAGGGGCGCGGGGAACGGCGCGACCAGCCACGCTCGGCCGGCAGCCAAGAAAAGTGGGCCCGCACCTCTCCCATGAGAGGTGCGGGCCCACTTTTCAAACGGTTCAGGCAAACTCAGCCCGCGAGAATCGCCCGCGCAAGCTTCGCCGTCTCGGTAGGCGTCTTGCCGACCTTGACGCCCGCAGCCTCAAGCGCTTCCTTCTTGGCGGCAGCCGTACCGGAGGAGCCGGAGACGATGGCGCCGGCGTGGCCCATGGTCTTGCCCTCGGGCGCGGTGAAACCGGCGACGTAGCCGACGACCGGCTTCGTCACGTTGGCCTTGATGTAGTCCGCCGCACGCTCCTCGGCGTCGCCGCCGATCTCGCCGATCATGACGATCAGGTCGGTGTCGGGGTCGGCCTCGAACGCCTCGAGGGCGTCGATGTGCGTCGTGCCGATGACGGGGTCGCCACCGATGCCGACGGCCGAGGAGAAGCCGATGTCACGGAGCTCGTACATCATCTGGTACGTCAGCGTGCCGGACTTCGAGACCAGGCCGATGCGGCCCGGCTTCGTGATGTCGCCCG
Source organism: Streptomyces sp. NPDC054872 (assembly GCF_053610705.1). Taxonomy (NCBI): domain Bacteria; kingdom Bacillati; phylum Actinomycetota; class Actinomycetes; order Kitasatosporales; family Streptomycetaceae; genus Streptomyces; species Streptomyces sp. NPDC054872. The sequence goes on from NZ_JBSGYY010000008.1 coordinate 246,609, forward strand.
GGATGATGCCGGCGTTCGACTGACCCGGGGTGATGAGACCGGGGCAGTTCGGGCCGATGATGCGGGTCTTGTTGCCCTTCGACTTCGCGTACGCCCAGAAGGCGGCGGAGTCGTGGACGGCGATGCCCTCGGTGATGACGACCGCGAGGGGGATCTCGGCGTCGATCGCCTCGACGACGGCGGCCTTGGAGAAGGCCGGCGGCACGAAGAGGACGGACACGTTGGCGCCCGTGGCCTCCATGGCCTCCTTGACCGAACCGAAGACCGGTACCTCGGTGCCGTCGAAGTCGACCTTCGTGCCCGCCTTGCGCGGGTTCACGCCGCCGACGATGTTGGTGCCGTCACCCAGCATGAGCTTGGTGTGCTTCATGCCCGTGGCACCGGTCATGCCCTGGACGATGACCTTGCTGTCCTTGTTGAGGAAGATAGCCATGGTGGTGTCTTAACCTCTTCCCTTACTTCGCAGCCGCGAGCTCGGCGGCCTTGTCGGCCGCGCCGTCCATGGTGTCCACGCGCTGCACGAGCGGGTGGTTGGCGTCGCTCAGGATCTTGCGACCCAGCTCCGCGTTGTTGCCGTCAAGGCGCACGACCAGCGGCTTCTCGACCTTCTCGCCCTTCGAGGCGAGCAGCTCCAGGGCCTGCACGATGCCGTTGGCGACCTCGTCGCACGCGGTGATGCCACCGAAGACGTTGACGAAGACGGACTTGACGTCCGAGTCGCCCAGGATGATCTCCAGGCCGTTCGCCATGACCTCGGCGGAGGCGCCGCCACCGATGTCGAGGAAGTTGGCCGGCTTCACGCCGCCGTGGTTCTCACCGGCGTACGCGACGACGTCCAGGGTCGACATGACCAGGCCCGCACCGTTGCCGATGATGCCGACCTCGCCGTCGAGCTTCACGTAGTTGAGGTTCTTGGCCTTGGCGGCAGCCTCGAGCGGGTTGGCTGCGTCCTTGTCCTCGAGGGCCTCGTGGTCGGCCTGGCGGAAGTCGGCGTTCTCGTCGAGCGAGACCTTGCCGTCCAGGGCCAGGATGCGGCCGTCCTTGGTCTTCACCAGCGGGTTGACCTCGACGAGGAGCGCGTCCTCGGCGACGAAGGTGTCCCACAGGGTCACCATCGCCTCGGCGACACCCTCGGCCACCTCGGCCGGGAACTTCGCCTGGGCCACGATCTCGCGGGCCTTCTCGATGTTCACGCCTTCGACGGCGTTGACCGGGACCTTCGCGAGGGCCTCGGGAGTCTTCTCCGCGACCTCTTCGATGTCCATGCCGCCCTGCACCGACGCCATGGCGAGGAAGGTGCGGTTGGTGCGGTCGAGGAGGTACGAGACGTAGTACTCCGCCTCGATCTCCGGGGACAGCTCGGCGATCATCACCTTGTGGACCGTGTGGCCCTTGATGTCCATCCCGAGGATGTCCGTCGCGCGAGCGACGGCCTCGTCCGGGGTGTCGGCCAGCTTCACGCCGCCGGCCTTGCCGCGGCCACCGACCTTCACCTGTGCCTTGACGACCGACTTGCCGCCCAGCTTCTCGGTGGCCTCGCGCGCCGCCTCAGGCGTGTCGATGACTTCACCGGCCAGCACCGGTACACCGTGCTTGGCGAAGAGGTCCCTCGCCTGGTACTCGAACAGGTCCACGCGCGTCCGTCCCTTTTCCGTGATCTCGCTGCGATCTCGCTGCTTTGTGGTCAGCTGTCTGCGTGGGCGTGCCGCGGAGGGCAACGTGACTGCGCTGTCACAAGGGAGGCGTAGGACGGAGTCCGGTACGCGGCATGTCCGTCTCGCAGGTTATCGCCGTGGGCCGTTGGTCCCTAAATCACAGATCACATTTGGGCGGTGATGACTGTCACAGATCGCGGGCCCGGGGTCGGAGCGGGCGGCCCCTGCGGTGACAGGGGCCGCCCGTTTGCTGCTGTTACGACTGGTACAGCTCTTACTGATGGTGCAGCTCTTACTGCTGGTGCTGCTTTTCACGCCGCATCGCGCTGCGGGGGCATGAGCTGTCAGCTGGGCATGAGCTGTCAGACGGCGTACGTCGCGTTGTACGCCTCCTCGTACGTCGGCAGGTAGTCCGGGGTGACCGAGCCGGCCACGCCCTGGACGCCGGAGACGGCGTTCCCGGTGAGGGTCTGCGCGTCGGGGGCGACGGTGCCCGTCAGGTCCTGCGCGAACGGAGAGACCTGGCCGAGGACCCCACCGGCGAACGGCTGGACGTCGCCCGTGACGCCGTACGCGAGCTCGCCCGCGCTGCCGCCGACGCCCCGCACGACCGGCCGCACCTGGTCGGTGACGGTCTGCACGAGCGGCGAGACCGAGCCGACGACTCCGCCCGCGAACGGCTGGACGTCGTCGCCGACGACACCCTGCACGAACGGCGGGACCTCGCCGACGACCCCACCGGCGAACGGCTGAACGTCACCGACCACACCCTGCGCCAGGTAACCGGCATCGCCGACCGCCTGCCCGGCGACCGGCACGACACCGTCGACCGCGGTGGCGGCGACCGGCGGCAACACGGCGGCGGCGGTCTCGTCGACGATGGGGGTGGCGGTCGTCGTGGCGGTCTGCGCGGCGGACGCGGGTGCCTTCTTCGCGGCGGCTTCGACCTCCGGGGCGAAGGCGGAGAGCGGACCGAAGAGGTAGTCGACGTCGACGGAGTCTTCGGGGACGCTGACGTCCGGGGTGCGGACCTCGGGGGCCTTCACGTGCTCGGGGGCCTTGACCTGCTCGGAAGCCTTGGGAGCGGCGGTCTTCGCTTCGGTGACGGCGGTCTTCGCTTCAGCGACGGTGGACTTCGCCTCGCCCTTGACGTCGTCGACCGCGTCGACCGCGTCGGACGCGTTGTCGGGCAGGGCGACGGAGTGCTGCGGCAGCTCGTCCGCACTGGCCACGGCGGAACCGAGTGCCCAGGCGCCCGTGACACCGGCGGCTATGACGATGGAACGACGAATGTTCTTGTTCATGCGTGCTTCAGATCCTTCGAACTCTGGCTGTGGATCCGACCTGGACACGTACGTGTGTACGTATGTGCGTCCGGTCGGCGGGCAGACCTTTGCCACCCCCGCGCGGCAGGTCTTCGCGGGGAAAGGGCTGCCCTAGCCAGGGAATTCGGGAATGTCCCGGTGTCGTTCGCGGACCGGCGCGGAAACCTGAGCGGCTTCGACGCCCCGCAGAAGCCGCACGGGCGCACGGCTGTCGGAGGAGGCGGCACAGGGATCACCGTGCCGCGTCGAACTGCCGTCACCGGCCGACTGCCCGCCCAGCGTCCGCGCGGGATCACCGGGCACGGACGGGAACGGTTCCTGCCCGGTTCGGTTCGCGTCACCCGGACCGACGTCACTCACCTGCTGACCGGCCAGGTACGCCTCGCCGGTAGCGGCGAACGTGAGGGTGCGAACACGGTCGCCTGTTCCGTACGAGGACTCGGCGGCCCGCGCCTCGTGCCTCCCGGAAGCCGCCGCCTCGCCCTGCCCGGCATGGGGTGACCGGAGCTCGTCGCCGCCTTCGCCCTCGCCCGCACCGGGGCCAGGGCCGGGCTGCGGCAGCTCAGGCATGCCGGGAACGCCGGGCGCTCCGGGGACGCCGGGCATGCCGGAGAAGTCCGGGGCTTCGGGAAGGACCCGCTGCGGCGCGCCCTCGACGATGCCGCTGACCCCGCCCACGACCGGCCGCACAACACCTCGCGCGGTCCGCACAACGGGCTCGGCGGCATCGACCACAGGCTCGGCCACGGACTCGGACTCGGCGGCGGACTCGGCCACGGACTCAGCAGCGGACTCGACCGCGGCATGACGCACAGCGGCATGACGCACAGCGGCATGACGCACGGCGTCGCGCCCGTCCCGCGCGGCCTCGGCCACCCGCTCCCGCACCGGTTCCGCAGACTGTGCTGGTTCCGCCGACCGCACCGACTCCACACGTTCCGGAGCCGGCACACCGCCCACGTCCGCCGCCTGCGCACGCTCGCCCCAGATGAACCCCAGCGCGAGCAACCCGGCCAGCAACAGCACCACTTGCAGCGCACGCCGCCCGGCCACGGCGCGCGTCATGCGCACAGCGGCATCGGGCGGAACGACTGCTGCGGGAGTCAAGACGAGGGGGTTCCTCTGCTGGGCCGGGGGTTCCCGGGTCACTGGGTGGTGGGGTCCCGGACGCTGGGCCGGGCGGGCCCGAAGCACGACGCTCGCTCCGGGAGTGAAGCCCGCCGATCCTCGCACGGGCTGACCGCCCTCGCGCAAGCCCCCTGTTACCGATGCGTATTCATGTCCGGTATGGGCAGCGGGCGCTTCTCGATCGCCGCTGCCATCACCTCCGGGAAAAGGTCGGGGGTGCAGGCGAAGGCCGGTGCGTCCATCGCCGCGAGGGCCGCCGCGTGCTCACGGTCGTACGCGGGTGTCCCCTCGTCGGAGAGCGCGAGCAGCGTCACGAACTGCACACCGGACGCCTTCATCGCCGCGACCCGCTTCAGCATCTCGTTGCGTATGCCTCCTTCGTAGAGGTCGCTGATGAGGACGACGATGGTGTCCGCGGGCCGGGTGATCTGCGACTGGCAGTACGCGAGCGCCCGGTTGATGTCGGTGCCGCCCCCCAACTGCGTGCCGAACAGGACGTCCACCGGATCGTCGAGCTGGTCGGTCAGATCGACGACGTTCGTGTCGAAGACGACGAGCCGGGTGTCGAGCGACCGCATCGAACCGAGCACGGCGCCGAACACCGAGGCGTAGACGACGGACGCGGCCATCGAGCCGGACTGGTCGATGCAGAGGATGACCTCCTTCTTCACGGACTGCGCTGCCCGTCCGTACCCGATGAGGCGCTCGGGCACGATCGTCTTGTACTCCGGCAGGTAGTTCTTGAGGTTGGCCGCGATCGTGCGGTTCCAGTCGATGTCGTGGTGGCGCGGCCTGCTGACCCGGGCGCTGCGGTCGAGCGCGCCGGTGAGGGTGGCGCGGGTGCGCGTGGCGAGCCGCTTCTCGAGGTCCTCGACCACCTTGCGCACGACGGCCCGCGCGGTCTCCTTGGTGGTTTCCGGCATGGCCTTGTTGAGGGAGAGAAGGGTGCCCACCAGGTGTACGTCGGCTTCCACGGCCTCCAGCATCTCGGGCTCAAGGAGCAGCGTCGACAGGCCGAGGCGCTCGATCGCGTCGCGCTGCATCACCTGGACGACGGACGTGGGGAAGTACTTCCGGATGTCCCCGAGCCAACGCGACACGGACGGCGCGGAGGCCCCCAGCCCCGCCGAACGGTCCCGCGACCGCTCCTTCTTCCCCCCTCCGTCCCTGCCCTCTCCCCCGTACAACGCACCGAGCGCCCCGTCCATCGCCGCGTCCCGCCCGGCGAGCTCACACCCCGTCCCCTCGCCCTCGCCACCGCCCAGCACAAGCCGCCACCGCCGCATCCGCTCCTTTGCCGCATCCCCGCCCTGACCGCCCACATCCACCGCCGAGTCACCCCTCACCGCGCCAACTCCCGCCCCCGGGCCCACCACAGCGCCCCCACCCTGAACCACCGCACCCTGCGCACCTCGAACCCCCGCACCCCGCGCACCTCGCCCCGCCGCATCTCCCCCATCTTGAGTTGCCGCACCTCCCGCGCCCCCAGCCGCCCTTGCCTCGGCGCCCCGCGCCCTGCCCTGCGCGAAGTCCCGCATCATCGGCTCACCCCCACAAGTTCGTTCCCGTCGTTGGCCCCAGGCCCGCCCTCCTCGGACCCGCTCTCCGTATCGGTCCCGCTCTCCGCCCCGGACCCGATCCCGACCCCCAGCAACAGACTCAGCACCGGCAGAACCGCGTCCGCCCGCTCCCCGTCGAGCTTCGTCCCGAAGCCAGGTATCCCACCGGTGACGGTCGCGCCGCCGCCCGCCGCCGAGCCTCGCCGGACCAGTTCGCCCAACGTCCGCCGCACTCCCGGTTCGTACGCCGAGAACGTGCGCCGCAGCAGGGGGAGTACGTCGGTGAAGGCGCTGTCGGAGACCCCGGTCAGCCAGTCGTCGACGAGCCCGAGCAGCCGCTCGTCGTGCACGAGCAACATGCCGCCCCCCGAGCCACCGCCCACGAACCCCTCGATCCAGGCCGCGGATTCAGCGGGTTCGGTTCCCCGTGACAGGGCGAGCCCCATGAACCGGGCGGTCTCCTCCTCGGCCAGTTCCCCGCTGTCCGTCAGGATCCGCACACACCGCCCACGGACCACCCCCGCAACGCTGTCCCGCTCCCCCAGCACCCGCAGCACGGAGGACCAACGCCCCCGCATACCGGCTCCCGGCGGAGACAGCCGCGGCCCCGATTCCCCCTCTCCCGCCCTGTCTTCGCCCAGTTCCCCCAGCAGGCCCACCGCCTGGTGAACGGCGTCCACATGCCCCCGCATCTCGAGCGCCGCGTCCCCGTCGAGCCCCGCACACGCCGGAGGCAGCCCGACGAACACCCGCTCGGCGAGGCCCACGGCCACCTCACCGAGGGCAACGGTGTCCGTGCCCCGCACGTCCCCGTACCGAAGGGACCGCACCAACGCGGGCAACGCCTGCGCCAGGTGTCCGACATCCGCGTCCAACGCCGCCCGGTCCGCGAGAACCCGCATCACCACAGGCAGTGCGTCCGGCAACTCGGCCAGCAGACACCGCTCGGCCAGTGCGGTGACATCGGACAGCGCCCTGGCCCCGACGGCATCGGACTCCGCCCGCGCGGTGGCCGCCGCCATCACGGTCGTCCCCCAGACCCCCGCCTCCGCCACCCGCACGGAAAGCTCCGGCTCCCACCGCAGCCGCCACGTCTCCCGGAACGTGCCCGTACTCCCCCGCGACTCCACTGGCTCGCCCCAGCCGATACCGAGCAGCCGCAGGCGATGCAGCAGCCTGCTGCGTGCCGCGTCCGTGTCCTTGCGCAGGTCGAGCTCCACCTCCCGCTCGAGCGCCTCGGGCTTGAGCCGGAGCTTTCGCTGGAGCCGCGTGAGGTCCCGCTGCAACGGCACCGCCGGCGCGGAGTCCGGCACCTCCCCCAGGACATCCCCGACGACGAGCTTGTCGTGCACGAGGGAGAGCGGCACGTCCGACCCCTCGCACATCACCGCCCGGATCGCGTCCGTCGTCTCGGTGAGGCCCGGCAGCGGACGCCCCCGCATCACCGCGAGCGTGTCCGCGAGCCGCACCGCCTCGATGACATGCGCGGACGACACCATCCTGTCCTCGTCCCGGAGGAGCCGCGCGACCTTGGTCAGCCAGCGCTCGACGGGCCGGTCGGGCGCGCCGAACAGATGCCCGTACCAACCCGGCGACGCGATCCCCGCGCCGTATCCGCTGTCCCGGGAGAGGCGGCGGTGCGTCCAGGGCACCCAGGTCATGTCGACCTTCACCTTCGGCAGACCCTTGAGCAGCGCCCGGTCGGCCGCGACCGTCACCTTCTGCCGCAGTGCGGGCACGTGCCAGGCCCCGCACACGACCGCGACCTCGTCCGCCCCGAAATCCCGCTGTGCCGAGCGCAGTTGGATGCGCATGTACGCCTCACGCACCGGGTCACGCTCGTGCCCGCCCGTCCCGTACTCCTCACGCAGCGCCCCCATGGCCTCGCCGAGGGCCTCGAACGGCGCGAAGGCGTCCCCGCCTCCGTCCCGGTGCTCGACGACGTCCTCCCACCACCGCTCCGGATCGTCGTACCCGGCGGTCTCGGCGAGCACCGCCAGCGGATCGATCCGCACCGCGGTCACCTCCGCGTCCCCAGCGGCCCCGGGTTCGCCCGGCTCCCCCTCCGCGGCGTCCTGAGCCCCCTCCGTCCCCTCGGCCCGCGCCAGCGAATGCGCTGCCGGAAGATCCATGAACCGGACCGGAACCCCCGCCTCCGCGGCCCACTTGATCGCGACCCACTCCGGTGAGAACTCCGCCAGCGGCCAGAACGCCGAGCGGCCCGGCTTGTCCACCACATGCGCGAGCAGCGCGACCGGCGGCCGCATCCCCTCGTCCGCCGCGAGCGCCACGAGCTCGTCGGCTTCCGGCGGGCCCTCGATCAGCACCACACGCGGCGTGCCCGCCTCAAGCGCGGCCCGCACCGCACGCGCCGAACCCGGCCCGTGATGCCTCACTCCCAGCAGCAAGGGCCCCTCGCCAGCCCGTGTCGTCGCTTCCCGCACCTCGCCGCTCATGTCCGCTCCTCCCCGTCACCCGCGAACCAACCACCGTCACGCCCACACCAACGTCCACACCCACGCCCCCATTCGTCACGCACTCACCTCACGGCAGGCGCGGTAGAAGTCCTTCCACCCGTCGCGCTCACGGACCACCGCCTCCAGGTACTCCTGCCAGATCACCCGGTCCGCCGCCGGGTCGCGGACGACCGCGCCGAGAATGCCCGCGGCGACGTCGCCCGGCCGCAGCACGCCGTCCCCGAAGTGGGCGGCCAGGGCAAGGCCGTTGGTCACCACGGAGATCGCCTCGGCCGTCGAGAGCGTGCCGCTCGGTGACTTCACCTTCGTACGCCCGTCGGCCGTCACCCCGTCCCGCAGCTCGCGGAAGACGGTCACGACGCGGCGTATCTCGTCGATCCCCTCGGGCCCGGACGGCAGGTCGAGCGAGCGTCCGATCTGGTCGACGCGCCGCGAGACGATCTCGACCTCGGCCTCGGCGGTCTCGGGAAGCGGAAGGACCACCGTGTTGAAGCGGCGGCGCAGCGCGCTCGACAGGTCGTTGACCCCGCGGTCGCGGTTGTTGGCCGTGGCGATGAGGTTGAAGCCGCGTACGGCCTGCACCTCTTGGCCCAACTCCGGTATGGGAAGGGTCTTTTCCGACAGGATCGTGATCAGCGTGTCCTGTACGTCCGCGGGGATGCGGGTCAGCTCCTCGATCCGCGCCGTCATGCCGTCGGACATGGCCCGCATGACGGGACTCGGTACGAGCGCGTCGCGGCTGGGGCCGTGCGCGAGCAGCTGCGCGTAGTTCCAGCCGTACCGGATCGCCTCCTCCGGCGTGCCGGCCGTGCCCTGTACGAGCAGCGTCGAGTCTCCGCTGACGGCGGCCGCCAGATGCTCGGACACCCATGTCTTCGCGGTGCCGGGCACGCCGAGCAGGAGCAGGGCGCGGTCCGTGGCGAGGGTGGTGACGGCGACCTCGACGATGCGGCGCGGCCCCACGTACTTCGGCGAGATCACCGTCCCGTCGGGCAGCGTGCCACCGAGCAGATACGTCGCGACCGCCCACGGCGAGAGCCGCCAGCGGGCAGGCCTCGGCCGGTCGTCCTGCGCGACGAGCGCGGCCAGTTCGGCGGCGAACGCCTGCTCGGCGTGCGGCCGCAGCGCCTCCGCGTCCCCCGCGGGCGAGGCCGTGGGAACAGCGGATGCGGCGATCGTGGACGCGGGCTGGTTCTCGGTCGACGAGGTCGTCGAGTCGACGGACACGGTCATGGAGCGATCCCCCCTCCAACTCGTCCGGGCACATCTGGCCCGGATGTGGTTCCACCGTGCACCACGCCACTGACAATCGACCCTCGCACGCCGCTGACCTGCACAGACTCCGAGCGCGGGGTCGATTGTCAGTGGCGGGATCTACCTTCGATGACATGACTCAGCAGGGGGTGCGCTGGACGGCGGATCAGGTGCTGGCACTGGCGCCTGACGCCCCGTCACGCAAGGCGGGAAGCAAACTCGGCGTTGCCGGCCCATGGTCGGAGGCGGGCAGTTCGGGCGAGGGGGCGGTGTGGGGACTGTGCAAGGGCAGTGGCAGCAAGCCGTATCAGACGGTCGTCGACATCGCGGACATCACCGGCGCCGCGGGCCCGGCATACAAGTGCAGTTGCCCGAGCCGCAAGTTCCCGTGCAAACACGCGCTCGGGCTGCTGCTGCTCTGGTCGGGCGAGGACGGGGCGGTCGGAGCGGTGCCGGACGCGCAGCCGCCGGGGTGGGCCGAGGAGTGGCTGGCGGGGCGCCGTAAGAGAGCGGAGACGAAGCGGGCCCCGGACACCGGGGCGGGCTCGCCGGTCGCCGATCCCGAGGGCGCACGCCGCCGGGCGGAGCGCCGGGCCGAGCGGGTCACGGCGGGGGTGACGGAGCTGGAACAGCGCCTCTCCGATCTGCTGCGAGGCGGCATAGCCGCCGCCGAGCAGACGGGTTACGGCCTGTGGGAGGAGACGGCCGCCCGCATGGTGGACGCCCAGGCGCCCGGACTGGCGGCCCGTGTGCGGGAGTTGGGTGCCATTCCGTCCTCGGGCCCCGGCTGGCCGGTGCGGATGCTGGAGGAGTGCGCGCTCCTGCACCTCCTCGACCAGGGCTGGCTGCACCGCGAGCGACTGCCGGAGGCACTGGCGGCCACGGTCCGTTCCCGCGTCGGTCTGCCCACACCGGCGCAGGGCACGTCGGCGCGGGACCAGTGGCTGGTGCTCGCGCAGTACGACACGGCGGACAGCAAGCTCACCACCCGCCGGATATGGCTGTACGGCACGGAGTCCGGACGAACGGCCCTGCTCCTCTCGTACGGAGCCGCCGGTCGCGCACCGGCACTCGCGCTGCCGGTGGGTCTCGCGCTGGACGCCGAACTGACCTCGTATCCGGGCGCCGGGCAGTTGCGGGCCGAACTGGGTGAGCAGTTCGGTGCCCCCGCGCCGACTGCCGTCCGGCCACCGGGCGTGCAAACGGAACAGGCCGCGCGCCGCTACGGGGAAATGCTGCGGGACGACCCCTGGCTGGATTCCTGGCCGGTGACGCTGAGCGACGTCATACCGACCCCTCACCCGGGGCCGGCGTCCGGCAGCTGGCAACTGGTGGATGCGGAAGGCGACATGGCGCTGCCCATCACGCCGTCCGCGGCATCCCGAGCCGGCCTGTGGCGGCTGGTGGCACTTTCCGGAGGCGCTCCGGTGACGGTCTTCGGCGAGTGTGGTCATGAGGGCTTCACCCCTCTGACTGCCTGGCCGCGCGGAGCGGGAGAGGCAGTCGCCCTGCGCTGACCGCTCCGGCAGATCCGGGGCCCGGCAGATCCAAGGCAGCACCACCGGACGAAGACCCGACCAACCCGAAAGCCCGGAAAACCAGAAGGACGCGGAACCGCAGAACACGCGGAAGACGCGGAAGTCCCGAAGGCCCGTAGAGATCCGAAAGATCGAGAAGACCCGAGAGTCCCGCCCGGGTGAGGAGTCCACATGACCGGCACCACCGCACTCACCGAAGCGACCGCCACCCCCTGGGAGGGCCTGGTCACCGCCGCGCTCCTCGGCACCGACCGCCGCACATTCCCCGTACGCGCCCAGGACAAGGACGCACCGTCCGCCCTGTTGGACGCCGCCGCGGTACAGACCGTGCGGCGCAGAGCCGGGCTGTCCCCCGCGCCCGCGGCCACCCCTCCCGAGCCTGCCGCGGACGACCCGAGGCCCGTGGTGCCGCCCTCGGCGCGGCGCAGGCTCGCCACTCTTCTCACCGATCACCCCGGAGCGGGCGGCGGCGGGCGCCGGGGCGCTGTGCCCGACCTGATGGAACTGCTGCCCCAGTGGCTGGCGCTGGCCAACGACCGCGGCTTCGCGGCGCCGCCCGAGCTGCTTCCCGCCCTCCTGAACGCGGCCCGCGGGCGCACCGACCTCCGACCGCAGGCCCTCGCCTTCGCGGGCCCGCGGGCTCTGTGGCTCGCCCGGCTCAACCCTGACTGGAAGTTCGCGCTCCGCTCGACTCCGGGCGGCGGTGTGGCACTGCCCGCCCCGGAGGAGACAGCGCAGGTCCAACAGCTTTGGGAAGAGGGCCTGTTCGCCGAGCGCGTCGCTCTGCTCGGCGCCGTGCGGGCGCACGACCCGGCCGCCGCACGGGACCTGCTCGCCTCCACCTGGAGCACGGAGCGTGCGGAGGACCGCCTGATGTTCCTCGACTCCCTGCGCACCCATCTGCACGACGCTGACGAGCCGTTCCTGGAACAGGCCCTCACCGACCGCAGCCGCAACGTCCGCGCCACCGCGGCCGAGCTCCTCTCCGCGCTCCCCTCGTCGGCTCTCGCCGCGCGGATGGCGGACCGGGCGGCCTCCTGCGTGGCCATAGACCATGCGCAGGGCACGAAGAACCTGCCGACGCTCACCGTCGAGTCACCGCACGAGTGCGACGCGGGCATGGAGCGCGACGGCGTCACCCCGAAGCCTCCGGCCGGCCGGGGCGAACGCTCCTGGTGGCTCGGCCAGTTGGTGGAGGCGGCTCCGCTCGGCATCTGGCAGGAACGGCTCGGCAATCGTTCCCCCGCTGAGATCGTGGCGCTCCCCGTGGCCGACGACTGGCAGAGCGAGCTGCACGCCGCGTGGTGCCGCGCGGCCGTGCGGCAGCGCGACGCGGTCTGGTCCCGGGCACTGCTCGGGGCCCCCTCGTCCCCCGACGCGGCGGGGCCCGGCGCGGCGTCGCTCGCCGAGCGCGCGAAGCTCCTCGCCGCGTTGCCGGCCGGGGAGCGGGCCGACTGGGTCGCCGGGTTCATCGCGACGCACGGCCTCTCGGAGGCGTTCCAGCTGCTGGGCGTGTGCGCGCTGCCCTGGTCGGAGCCGCTGGGCCGGGCAGTGGTGGACGCGCTGAACATCGCACGCGACGCCGGGAGTTATCCCTGGAGCTTCAGCGGGGTGATGGGTCTGGCGGAGCGCTGCCTCGACCCGGCGGAGGCGGTCCGGCTCGACGTACTGACGGCGATACCGGACGAGCCGGAGGACGCGTCGCCCGGCGCGGGCGGCTACTGGTCGGAGGCTTTCCAGCGGCTGGTCAGTACGTTGCGTCTACGCGCGGCGATGCGGGAGGAGCTGGGCGCGGAGCCGGTCAGGAAGGGCGCGGCGACGGAAGATCCGGGGGTGCCGTCATCTTAGGCACCCCCCTTACGAGGCCGGGCCATGGATCGATCGACAGGCCCAGGCAGCCGCTGGCCCCTGCCCACGCCCCCGCGAAGGAGCGAGGGCGGCGACCGGACGATCCCAGCATCCCGACACGGGGGCCGTCAGGCGCCCGCCGGCTGACGGACGTTCGCCCGGACCCAGTCCACGATCGAAGCCGTCGTGGCGCCGGGAGTGAAGATCTCCGCGACACCCTTCTCCTTGAGCGGCGCGATGTCCGCCTCGGGGATGATGCCGCCGCCGAACACCTTGATGTCCTCCGCGTCGCGCTCCTTGAGGAGCTCGATCACGCGGGCGAAAAGCGTGTTGTGGGCGCCGGAGAGGATGGACAGACCGATCGCGTCGGCGTCCTCCTGGATCGCGGTGTCCACGACCTGCTCGGGCGTCTGATGCAGGCCGGTGTAGATGACCTCCATACCCGCGTCACGCAGTGCCCTCGCGATCACCTTGGCTCCGCGATCATGACCGTCGAGACCCGGTTTGGCCACCACCACGCGGATCGGACCGGCTGCCACACCCATCACTGCCTCCATGTACCGATATCCATCTGTCCAAGCACTGGCACCCCGTGCCGCACCGGCCGGGGAAGTGAACGAACGTTATCTCCAGCATCTCGCACCCGGCAGTTTCACGGTGGTGAGCGAGGGGGAAATCACACGAAGGGACACGTTCGCTGCGCGCCACTCCCGTATCCAGCGGCTTTGGGACCGCCCGCGGGACGGCGCAAGGGGAGCCGCAACGAGGTCGCCGTGCCACCGCGCCGTCCGCCGCGCGCCGTGGTGATGCGGCGCATCGGCGATCGCGCCGGTACAGAGTGCGCCGCCGGTGCTGACCACGCACCGCCGCACGACCTCCGCCACGCCTCCCCACTACGGGCACACGGGGGTCAGAGCCGTCCCCCGGCGTGCCGACCGGGAGGTCGACCATGACCATCACGAGGGTCCTGCCCTTTCGTCCGCCCTGCTCTCTGCTGCCCGCCAGACTGGCGGGGCTCTCCATCGCCCTGCTGAAGGCGACCGCGTTGGAGGTGGCGATCCTCGCCGGCCACCTCCTCCTCTACCCGTCGGGCATCGCGCAGGAACGCAGGATCGCCGCCGAACTGCCGCCTCCCGACGCCCCCCGGCTCCCCACGGAGAGCCGGCCGCCGGTCGTCCTCCTGCACGGCTTCATCGACAACCGCTCGGTCTTCGTCCTCCTGCGCCGCTCCCTTGCCCAGCACGGCGGCCAGCACGTGGAATCCCTCAACTACTCCCCTCTCACCTGCGACATCCGCACCGCCGCCGAGCTGCTCGGCCGCCACATAGAGGAGATCTGCGAACGCACGGGCCACCACCAGGTGGACATCGTCGGGCACAGTCTCGGCGGCCTGATAGCCCGCTATTACGCGCAGCGTCTGGGCGGCGACGAGCGCGTCCGCACGCTGGTCACCCTCGGTACCCCGCACGAGGGGACGCGGGTCGTGCCGCTCGCCGACGCGCACCCGATCGTGCGCCAGATGCGTCCCGGATCAGACGTGATCGAGGAGCTGCGGGAGCCCGCTCCGGGTTGCCGGACCCGTTTTGTGAGCTTCTGGAGCGATCTGGACCAGCTGATGGCCCCGCTCGAGTCGGCCTGCGTCAACCACCCCGACCTGATCGCCCAGAACGTACGTGTCTCCGGTATCGGTCATCTCGCCCTGCCGGTCCACCCCGCGGTCGCCTCCGGAATCCGCCAGGCCCTCGATCTGCCTGCTCCGGGGACCTCCGCAAAGGGTGCCGAGAACGGACTCACCGTGGCCTGAGGAGCAGCTCGCGCACCCCGCGGCGAGGAAAATTTGTCGAACGGAGCTCGAACGCAGGGCCAAAGCTGTGCCCGCCGTCCGCCGAAAGACGGCCGAATGCCCGTTTCCTGAGAGCACGAAACCTGCCGAAGATTGTCGCGCCCGCATACCGCCGGGTACAGTCACCGCACTGCTCTGCCCCCTGCTGCCGAGGCGAAAGAGAAGTTGGTGAACGACCGTCACCCGTCGGGGAGCTCGACACCCCCGGCCTCGGCACCCGCCGACCATGCGCCCTACGCGGCGTATGACCCGCAGAGCACCCAGCACGGCGCCTACCCCGGTTACGACAGCTACTCCACCGGAAGCTTCGACACCACAGGCAGCTATGCGACGGCCGGTCACGACACCGGAAGCTTTGCGTCCGACCCGCTCTTCGGCGACATGCCCGGCAGTTCGTACGACACCGGCCAGTGGTCCACCACGGGGACCCAACAGACGCTGAACCACGACCCGTACGCCGCGCAGCACCAAGCCGCGTACGACACCAGTGGGTTCGAGACCGGTGGCTACGACACCGGCGGTTACGACACCGGCGCCCTGTGGTCGACCGGCGGCCATCAGCAGCTCTCCGCCGAAATCCCGACGCAGCAACCGGGCCCCGACGCCACGGGCCAGTGGGACGCGGGCGCCTGGGACCAGCCGCAGCAGACCGGCCAGTGGGAAACCCAGGCCTTCGACACCGGCGCCTACGACGCGACCGCGTGGAATTCCGCCGGCCAGGACATGACGTACGGGGCCACCGCCACGCACGAGGCGTACGGCAGCACCCCCGAGACACTTGAGGCGCACGAGGCACTCGGCACCTACGAGGCCCAGGACACGCCCGGAGCGCCCGACACGTACGAGGCCCCCGAACCGTACGAGCATTCGCCTTACGACACCGGGTCCTACGCAACCGCTTCGTACGACTCCGGCCCGCACTCCCCCGACGTTTACGCACAACCGGTCCCCGCCGAGCACGAGTTCACGCCCGACGAAGCTCCCGCCGATTCACTCGGTCCGGTCGAGCCGACCCGCAGGGCTTCCGCAGGTGACGCAGAGCCTCCGCTCATGGACCGTTCGCACGGCTCCCGTTCCCGGGCCCGCCGCCGCTCCCCCGCCAAGCGCTCCGCGCTCTTCACCGTCGCCGTGCCGTCCGCCTGTGTGATGGGCGTCGCGGGTATCGCCGCCGCGTCCGTGGGCGACTTCGGCGGCGACGACGGCAAGGAGACGCAGGCGGCAACGGCCCCGGACCCCGCGTCGGTGCAGCCCTCCGCCGCCAACAACAAGCTCGACACGCAGCTGGCGAACCTCTCGGCGGACGCCGGTGACTTCGCCGACCGCGCGAGCCGCACCCAGGAGCGCATCGACCTCAAGGCGGAGAAGGTCGCCGCCGAGAAGAAAGCCGCAGAGGAAGCCGCGCGCAAGGAGCGCCTGCGCCCGAAGTTCTCACTGCCGGTGAAACAGCACGGTCTGAGCGCGTACTACGGCCAGGCCGGCGTCAACTGGATGTCCGCGCACTCCGGAATCGACTTCCCGGTGTCGTACGGCACCGAGGTGCTCGCCGCCACCGACGGCACGGTCTCCACGAAGTGGAACAGCGCCTACGGCAACATGGCGATCGTGACCGCCAAGGACGGCACGGAGACGTGGTACTGCCACCTCTCCACGCACAAGATCTCCAGCGGCCCCGTCAAGGCCGGCGACCCCATCGCCTTCTCCGGGAACTCCGGCAACTCCACGGGCCCGCACCTGCACTTCGAGGTGCGTCCGGCGGGCGGCTCGGCCATCGACCCGCTGCCGTGGCTGCGCAGCCACGGCCTCGACCCGACGTAACTCCGGCCGCCCCCGCGGCCCTTAGAGCTTCTCCACCGGTGCGTACCGCAGGAGGAGCCGCTTCGGCTTCGGCTCTCCGAAGTCCACCGTCGCCTCGGCGTTCGCGCCCGTCCCCTTCACTCCGACCACGGTCCCGAGGCCGAACTGGTCGTGCGTGACCCGGTCCCCGACCGCGAGCGCGACCACCGGCTTCTCCGATGCGCGGCGCGTGGCGAAGCCCTGGGCGCCCCCGGTCCTGGATCGGGACGACGACAAGGAGGAGGCGATCCCGGCCGCGGGGCCGGAAGTCGCCGGCGCGCCGACGGAACCCTTCCGCTTCCAGTCCAGGTGGACCTCGGGGATTTCCTCCAGGAAGCGCGAGGGCGGGTTGTACGAGGGCTGTCCCCAGGCGCTGCGCATCGAGGACCGCGTCAGATAGAGCCGCTCACGCGCGCGCGTGATGCCCACATACGCGAGGCGGCGCTCCTCCTCCAACTCCTTGACCTGGCCGAGGGAGCGCATGTGCGGGAAGACGCCGTCCTCCATGCCGGTCAGGAAGACGACCGGGAACTCGAGGCCCTTGGCGGTGTGCAGCGTCATCAGTGTGATGACTCCGGAGCCGTCGTCCTCCTCGTCCGGGATCTGGTCGGAGTCGGCGACGAGGGCGACCCTCTCCAGGAACTCCGAGAGCGTGCCCGACACACCCGTGCCCGCGCCTTCGGCTGCGTCCTCGGCCTCACCGCCGTCTTCACCCTCGCCCTCGGAGGCGGCCGCACCGCTGTCCTGCTCGAACTCCAGGGCGACGGCGGCGAGTTCCTGAAGGTTCTCGATGCGGGTCTCGTCCTGCGGGTCGGTCGAGGCCTGCAACTCGGCGAGGTACCCGGTCCGTTCGAGCACGGCCTCCAGGACGACGGCGGGCCCCGCGCCGGACTCGACGATGGTCCGCAGCTCCTCCATCAGCACGTTGAAACGCTTGACGGCGTTCGCCGAGCGGGCCGCCATTCCGTACGCCTCGTCGACGCGCTTCAGTGCCTGCGGGAAGGAGATCTTCTCGCGCTGCGAGAGCGCGTCGATCATCGCCTCCGCGCGGTCACCGATGCCCCTCTTGGGCACGTTCAGAATGCGCCGCAGCGGGACGGAGTCCTCCGGGTTGGCGAGCACCCGCAGATACGCGAGGACGTCCCGGACCTCCTTGCGCTCGTAGAAGCGGACGCCGCCGACGACCTTGTACGGCAGGCCGACGCGGATGAAGATCTCTTCGAAGACACGGGACTGCGCGTTCGTCCGGTAGAAGATCGCGACGTCGCCCGCCTTCGCGTCGCCAGCGTCGGTGAGCCGGTCGATCTCGTCGGCGACGAACTGCGCCTCGTCGTGCTCGGTGTCCGCGACGTACCCGGTGATGCCCGCGCCGGCGCCCGCGTTGGTCCACAGGTTCTTGGGGCGGCGGCTTTCGTTGCGCTCGATGACGGCGTTGGCCGCGGTCAGGATCGTCTGCGTGGAGCGGTAGTTCTGCTCCAGGAGGATCGTGGTCGCGTCGGGGTAGTCCTCCTCGAACTGGAGGATGTTGCGGATCGTCGCGCCGCGGAAGGCGTAGATCGACTGGTCCGCGTCACCCACGACACACAGCTCGGCGGGGCCGTCGACATCAGCGCCCTCGCCACCGGAGGGGCCCACCAGCTCGCGCACGAGGGCGTACTGCGCGTGGTTGGTGTCCTGGTACTCGTCGACCATCACGTGGCGGAAGCGGCGGCGGTAGTGCTCGGCGACGTCCGGGAACGCGCGGAACATGTGGACCGTCGTCATGATCAGGTCGTCGAAGTCGAGGGCGTTCGCCTCGCGCAGCCGCGACTGGTACATCGCGTACGCCTGGGCGAGCGTCTTCTCGAAGCCGTCGGCGGCCTGACCTGCGAAGGTCTCCTCGTCGATCAGCTCGTTCTTCAGGTTCGAGATCTTGGCGCTGAAGGACTTCGGCGGGAACTTCTTCGGGTCGATGTCCAGGTCACGGCAGACCAGCGCCATCAGCCGCTTGGAGTCGGCCGCGTCGTAGATCGAGAAGGAGGAGGTGAAGCCGAGCTTCTTCGACTCGCGGCGCAGGATGCGGACGCACGCGCTGTGGAACGTCGACACCCACATCGCGTTGGCCCGCGGCCCCACGAGCTGCTCGACGCGCTCCTTCATCTCGCCCGCGGCCTTGTTCGTGAACGTGATCGCCAGGATCTGCCCCGGGTGCACGTGCCGCTCGGCCAGGAGATACGCGATGCGGTGCGTCAGGACCCGGGTCTTGCCGGAGCCCGCGCCCGCGACGATGAGCAGCGGGGAGTCCGCGTGCACGACGGCCGCGCGCTGGTTCTCGTTCAGCCCGTCGAGCAGGGCCGCCGGGTCGATCACGGGGCGCGGGGCGCCGCCGCGGTAGTGCGCGTCCCGGGGTGCGGGCGCGTCGAACTTCCCGTCGAACAGATCATCCGGAACGGATTCCGGGCCACTGTCCTCGGGCGGCGGCGGGGGCTCCTCCTCGGAAGCCCGTGAGGGCTTGAGGTCCGCCAGGAAGCTGTCATCAAAGAGGCTGCTCATCGCCTCCCGAGTCTAGGCGGCCCCACTGACAACCCGCCCCGGGTTCCGGCCACGTCCACCCGCCTACGCCCCGCCCGCGGATCGTCACGTTCCGCAACGGCACTGTGTGTCCGCGTCAAGAGCTTCGTAAAGTAACGAAAACGTATCGGGCATATCGAACATCAACCTTCACACGGACCACACGAGTTGGCTACCGTGCTCCGCGGGCTGCTCGTACTCCCACCGGCGAACCCCGCCGGGAACGGGTGGCCTCCGCCGAGTTCGATCTCCTCGGAGCCGGGGACCCACCAAGAACTTGGGGTGAATCGGTCCCGTACGCAGTACGGGACTGTAGGGCAACCTTCCGGAACCACCCGCCCGAACCCGACAGCTAACCCGGTAGGCGGTCTACGGAAGGAGTCGCCTCCCTTGGCGTCGCACCGCAAGCCGCGGGCCCGCATCACCGGCCTACGCACCGCCCCGGCCCTCGGCATCACGACGGCAGCCCTCACCTCCGTGGCTCTCCTGTCACAGAGCGCGCAAGCGGCACCGTCGGCACCCCAGAAGCCCAGCCTCGAAGAGGTGCAGAAGAAGGTCGACGACCTGTACCACCAGGCGGGCGTGGCCACCCAGAAGTACAACTCGGTCAAGGAACGCACCGACAAGCAGCGCAAGAAGGTCGACACCCTTCTCGACGATGTGGCCAAGCGCACCGACAAGCTGAACGAGGCCCGCCAGCAGCTGGGCACGTTCGCCGCGGCCCAGTACCGCACCGGCGGCGTCTCCGAGACCGCCACGATGATGCTGGCCGACGACCCGCAGGGGTACTTCGACCAGAACCACCTGTCGGACCGGCTGACCGCACGCCAGAAGAAGGCGGTCGACGACTACCAGACGCAGCAGGCCTCGGCGACGAAGCAGCGCACGAAGGCCGCGAAGAGTCTGGAGACGCTGAGCGACTCGCGGGACGATCTGCGGACGAGCAAGCAGACCGTCCAGAAGAAGCTGGGCGCGGCGCGCACGCTGCTCTCGGAGCTGACGGCCGAGGAGAAGGCGCGGCTCGCGGCGATCGAGAAGAAGAAGGAAGAAGAGGCCAAGCGCAAGGCCGCCGAGCTGGCGCGCAAGCAGGAGGCCGAGGCGGAGGCCAAGCGCAAGGCGGCGGAAGAGGCCGCGGCCAAGGAACGCGAGAAGGAGACCCCGGACTCGGGGACGGGCACCGGCACCGGCACCGGCACGGACGCCGGCACGGGTTCCGGCTCCGGCGACACGGACAGCGGCTATGCGACGAAGGCCGCGAAGGTGATCAACTTCGCCGAGGCCCAGATCGGCAAGCCGTACGTGTGGGGCGCGACCGGGCCCGACTCGTACGACTGCTCCGGGCTCACCCAGGACGCGTGGAAGGCCGCGGGGATCTCCCTGCCGCGTACGACGTGGGACCAGGTGAAGGTCGGCACGACCGTGAAGACGGCCGACGCCAAGCCCGGCGACCTGGTCTTCTTCTACGACGACATCAGCCACGTCGGGATCTACATCGGCGACGGCAAGATGATCCACGCCCCGAAGCCGGGTACGAACGTCCGCGTCGAGTCGATCTACTACATGCCGATCCACAGTGTGGTGCGGCCCGCCTGAGCGCTCGCCGACCGGCCCGCTACGCGCGCGTGGCCCGCATTCCCGGGGGGATGCGGGCCACG